>JBATPX010000136.1:0-3926 GCA_049291695.1 Defluviicoccus sp. | reverse complement strand
CGCTCCATCACCGGCACCGCCAGGCTGCACGGCAAAACCGCGCTCGAAGCCATCGGCAACCTCCTCACCGGCCCCCCACAACCCACCCCGGCCACCTGAAAAAGCCAGCCGCCTGAGTAGTTACCACAGAAGCTCTGCTTCAAGAGGTCGATAGTATAAAATGTCGATCGCACGCCTTCACGGAAGAGATTGTCGCTGACATGCTTGCGGGTCTCGACGGTCGATGGCGGGTCTTGATCAAACATTCCGAAGAACAAAAACGCGCGATCGGCGACCGCACACGCTGGTTCGATCAGATAGCTGTCACTGTTCCGGAAGGCAAAGATCTCGAAACAATGAAGGCAGACGCGGAGACCGCACTTCCTCACATCGAGAAGCGAGGGGGCTGGGGTATGCGGCTGACGAGGCCCGCTCCTCTCAAGCGTGGCTTGTACTTACGGGATGATGTTCGCATCGGAGGGCGATGCTGCGATACCGCCGATGCCGTCCGCGATCTCATCTCATGGCTGGATGTCCGGATCCATCTTCAGCATCTGCAGCGCCTATGGACGCCTTATGCGCAGCTCAGATCGATGCCCGCGGCCGCCCTGATGTCAGATAGTGATCAGCTGTCCGCGTATGTCGAACGCGCCCTCCACCTTCTGGAAATAAAATCGTGGCTTCAGACGCTGATCGCATCGGTTCCGCAGCTGCCGGAGCCGCGATGGCACGAGCTGGCGTCCGTCCGCGATTTTGGCTCGGCGATTGAGGCGGTCGAAGTCGCGCTTAGTTTGACACGTGTCACGAGAAAAATCGATGAGGTGACCAATGGCGTGCGGGACCTGATCCACCACGCTCGTGTCGACCCGGAAGCGACGACGTTGCTGGCTGCATTGCAGCGCCGCGATGCCGATGCGTACAGGCGCTCAATGTCGCGAATTAGAGAGAATACCGAAAAATTCTTGCGCTTCCACCGTCACAAAGCGCTCCTTTCACGGCTCGAAACCAGCGCCCCGTGTCTTGTCGAAGAGTTGAAGGGGGCTGCGCAAGACACGATGTGGAACCAGCGCCTTGGGCACTTCGTTGAGGCTTGGAACTGGGCGCGTGCCCGTGCCTGCCTTGAGAGGCTCGCCGACTCGCGTGAGGATGCCAGACTCCGGCTCGCTCTTGATGAACAGCGCAAGCAGATTCGGACCCTGCTGCAGGAGACTGCCGCGCTTAAGGCATGGGGCCACTGTTTTGAGCGCATGACGGAACATCAGCGGCAGCACCTCATCGCTTGGTCACAAGCAATGAGACGTATCGGACGAGGTTCTGGAAAGTACGCGCGGCTGCATCGGCAGGCTGCCCGCGAGCACATGGAAGAATGCAGAGGTGCAATTCCGGCGTGGATCATGCCGCTTTATCGCGTGGTCGAATCGATACGCCCCGGCATGGATCAATTCGATGTTGCCATCATTGATGAAGCCAGCCAATCCGGGCCGGAAGCGCTGATTCTGACGTATCTGGCGAAAAGACTGGTTGTCGTCGGTGACGACAAGCAGATCAGCCCAGAGAATGTGGGACTTGACCGCGCCGACGTTAACCAACTCCGAAACCGCCATTTGGATCCGGTCCCCCATCGAGATCGTTACGGCGCCGATGACAGCTTTTTCGATCTCGCCGATATCATTTATCCCGGACGGATAAGGCTTCGCGAGCATTTCCGCTGCATGCCTGAAATCATCCAGTTTTCGAACGATCTTTGCTATCAGTCGCCACCGTTGATCCCATTGAAACAATATGGTTCGGACCGGCTCGCCCCCGTTGTCGGGGCGATACACGTCGATGACGGTTATCAGAAGGGGACGACGGGACATGTTGTCAACGAGCCTGAGGCAGAAGAAATCGTCGAGTACGTCTCAAGATGCTGTGAAGACGTGGCTTATAAGGAAAAAACTTTCGGCATCATCAGTCTGTTGGGCTCGACCCAGGCAAAAGTGATTGAGGGAAAACTTGTTGAGCGTATAGGTCCTGAGCAGATAGAACGTCGACGGTTGACCTGCGGCGATGCTTACGCATTTCAGGGTGATGAGCGAGATGTCATTCTTCTGAGCATGGTCTCCGCTGCCGGCGAAACGAACAAAATACGCGCCTTGACCAGGGATACAGATCAACGCCGGTTCAATGTCGCGGCGAGCCGCGCGCGCGAGCAGATGATCTTGTTCCACAGCGTGACCCTCAACGACTTGAGTCCACAATGTTTGCGGTATCGGCTACTCGATTATTGCCTACATCCTAAAGTTGCGCAACCGACGGTCGGCGGCCTGAACATCGATCAGTTGCGTAGCGCCGCTGATCTCGCCGATCGCGCTCGCACGCCGCCACACGATCCGTTTGAAAGCTGGTTCGAGGTAGACGTATTTCTCCGCATTGCTGAGCGAGGCTATCGCGTTGTTCCCCAGTATGAGGTCGCTGGATACCGGATCGATCTGGTCGTCGAGGGCATGGAAAACCGACTCGCGGTTGAGTGCGACGGAGACCAGTGGCATGGCCCTGACCGATACGAGCATGACGTGAGCCGGCAGCGCATGCTCGAGCGGTGCGGCTGGCGATTCTGGCGTATTCGCGGTAGCGCATTCGCCGTTGACCCCGGCCGCGCGATGGAAGGCCTTTGGGCTGAACTCCAAAGCAACGGCGTTTTCCCGGAAGGCCGCAATGCGAGATCCGCGCCTGAGCATGTCGGAGACGAGCCGGTGGCTGAGGAAGATGACCCTCCAGCCAAGCGCCCTGCGGATCGCGGAGACACCACGGTAATTGACTTTCCAGGCGCGCGCGCTCCTGGGCGCAGCTCCGACGGTGTCCCTCAACGGCAAGCAGTGCCCTACCGGGTATGGGAGCCGGTGCGGCTTCCCGATCCGGGAACAGCAAGCGCGGAGCTGCTTTTGTCCGGTCTCGAAAAGATCATTGACGTTGAGGGTCCGATGCTCGCACGGCGCGCTTTTTCTCTGTACGCTAAGGCAGCAGGATTACAACGTCTGCGTAATCCAACACAATCTCATTTGCAGAATGCTTTGTCTTTAGGGCTGCGCCGTAAAAGCATCCTGGCCGAGCAGGAACATGCGGGCTCGGGGAAGGACCGACTCGTCATTCGCGGCGCTTCCACGCCGCAAGTTATTGTCCGATCTCGGGGGCCACGTGAATTTGACGAGATCCCTCCCTCGGAAATCGCCGAGGTGATGCGACGTGCTCTTGCCTTGGATGGGAGCCAGAGCACGGAGGAGATCAACCGACGCATTCTTGATCATTATCAGCTTGTGCGTATGACGAAGGGGATTGTCGCGGAGCTGAATCGCGTGCGTGACAAGTTTTTAAATACTGCCGCAGCGCCGCGGCAGCCAAGCGCGCAATAGCGGCGGGGCGCGGTCCGGAGTGTTTGGACCGCGCCCTCCTTGGTGCTGACGCCCGTGAGCGGCTAAGGATCAGGCGCGGGCCAGCGTTTTGCCGGTGGCGCCTAAGTCGTGGAAGGCCTCGGTCAAGCGTTCGACCAGGCCGAGCTCGGCGGCGCGCAGCCACTTGCGCGGGTCGTAGAACTTCTTGAACGGCGTGCCGTCCTCGGGGTCGATCTGGTACTTGAACGCCTTCGGGTGCTCGTCGACGAACTTGCCCACGGGCGCGGAGAAGGCGAACTGGGTGTCGGTGTCGATGTTCATCTTGAACACGCCGTAGCTCACCGCTTCCGTGATCTGCGCCTTTTCCGAGCCCGAGCCGCCATGGAACACCAGGTTCAACGGGTTGGGGCCGGTGTTGTGGCGGCGCGCGATCAGATCTTGGCTGTTCTTCAGGATCTCCGGGCGCAGCTTGACGTTGCCGGGCTTGTAGACACCATGCACGTTGCCGAACGAGGCCGCGACCGAGAAGCTGCCGATCTCGGAGAGCTTGTCGAACGCTTGCAAGACGTCTTCCGG
>JBATPX010000135.1:0-10954 GCA_049291695.1 Defluviicoccus sp. | reverse complement strand
CGGGGAGACCGGCCGGCGTGCCTCGGCGACGGGCTCGGTCGCGACAACCGGCGGCGCTTCGCCTTCGGCCAGGATGAAGCCGACCAGCGCCTGCTCGCTTAACCGCTCGCCGATCGGCGCGACCTGGTGCAGGATGCCATCGGCGGGTGCAACAACCTCCTGCGTCGCCTTTTCGGTCTCGATTTCGAGTATCGGATCGCCGGCCGTGACCCGCGCACCGCTCGGCTGCAGCCAGCCGACCAGCACACCCTCAGCAGTGTACATCCCGAAGCTCGGCATGACGATCGGTTCGGCCACGGCGGGATCAGCCCATGATGTCGTGCACGGCGGCGACGACCTGGTCGACGCGCGGTGTGTACAGTGCTTCAAGCACGGCCGAGAAGGGCACCGGCGTGTCGGGCGCACTTACGCACTTGATCGGCCCGTCGAGAAAATCGAAGCAGCGGTCGGCAACGCGGGCGGCGATGTCGCGACCGATCGAGGCGACCGGGGTATCCTCATCGACGATGACCAGGCGATGAGTGCGGCGCACGGAGGCAAAAATCGTTTCCTCGTCCAGGGGCGCCAGTGTCAACAGGTCGATGACTTCTGCCTCGATCTGCTCGGCCTGCAAAAGGGCCGCCGCCTCCAGGCACGTGTGGGTGGTGCAGCCGATGCCGATCAGCGTGATGTCGGTGCCCTCGCGCACGATCTCCGCCTTGCCGATGGGCAGCGTGTAGGAATCCTCCGGCACCGGGCCCTTGGCCGCGCCGCCCAGGAACTTGTGCTCGAGGATCACCACTGGGTTGGGGTCGCGGATGGCGGCCATCGTCAAGCCCTTGGCGTTAAACGCCGTGCTCGGCACCACCACCTTGAGGCCGGGGATATGGGCAAGGACGGAATAGAGCGTCTGCGAATGCTGCGCCGCGGCGCCGCCGCCGTAGGAGCGCTGATCGCGCCTGGTCCCGTAGGCGGTGCGCAACACCATCGGCACGGTGACGTGGCCGCCCATCATGTAATGCATTTTGGCGGCCTGATTGAGGATCTGGTCATAGCAGACGCCGATCAGGTCGACGAACATGATCTCGACCACCGGCCGCAAGCCGGTCATGGCGGCGCCGACGGCAGCGCCCACGAAGCCCATCTCCGAGATCGGCGTGTCGAGCACCCGCTGCGGGCCGAACTCCTGGATCAGGCCGCGGGTGGCGCGCATCGGCCCGCCCCAGGCATCGACGAGCCCTAAGTGCGCCCGGCCGGCGGCTCCGGCAATGTCCTCGCCCAAGAGAATGACGTTTGGATCGCGCTGCATCTCCTGGCGCAGCGCCTCGTTGATCGCCTGGCCGAAGCCCAGCACACGGTCGCCACGGGTGAGGACCGCAGGCGCTTGATGCGCGGCGGGATCGGGTGCGTAGACGTCGGTCAGGAGCTCGTGCGGCTCCGGCAGCGGGCTTTCCTTGGCGAACGTGACCGCCTCGTCGATCCGCTTGCGGTTGCGCTCGTCGATGGCGTCGAGTTCGGCGATCGAGAGCGGCCCCTCGGCCTGCATGCGGGCACGAAACAACGCGAGGCAGTCGCGCGCCCGGGCTGCTTGTTCCTCGTCCGCCGTGCGGTAGCGGAGCGTGTCGTCACTCTGGTGGTGGCCGTAATAGCGATAGGTCTTGCACTCGATCAGCGAGGGACCGTAGCCGGCGCGCGCCGCCTGCACGGCGCCCTTGGTCGCCTGCCAGACGGCGATTGCATCCTGGCCGTCAACAACGCTGCCCGGCATGGCATAGGCGGGCGCGCGATCGGCGATATCGCGCAACGGCACGGCGTATTCGACCGGCGTTGCCTGCGCGTAGCCATTGTTCTCGCAGACAAAGACGATCGGCAGCTTCCAGATCGCGGCCAGGTTCATCGACTCGTGCAGCGTGCCAATGCTTGCAGCGCCATCGCCGAAGAAGGCAACAGCAACCGCACCGGTGCCGCGCACCCGGGCCGAAAGGGCTGCGCCGACGGCATGCGCAACGCCCGCGCCCACGATCGGATTGACGCCGAGGACGCCTTTCGTGATGTCGGTGATGTGCATCGAGCCGCCCTTGGCCCGATTGGAGCCGGTGATCTTGCCGAACAGCTCGGCCATCATCGGCGCAACGTCGACCTCGCGGGCGATGCAGTGGCCATGCCCGCGATGGGTCGAGGCGATCCAGTCGTGCGGCTCAAGCGCGGCACAGACGCCGGCGGCAACCGCCTCCTGGCCAGTGTAGAAATGCACCGCACCGACCGGGACGCCGGTCCCGACAAGCCACTTGAGCCGCTCCTCGAAGGCGCGGATCAACGACATCCGATCGTAGATCCACGCAAGCTTCGCAGCGGCCAACTGCGGTTGGGCAAGATCCATATTCATCGGCTGATGACGACCCGGCGCGGGGAGCGCAACATGAACGGAGAACCTATGCTAAATCGGAAACGGGTCCCTGGTGTCAAGGCCGAAACAGCGAGCGACGCCACGGGCCCGAGAGCCGCCCTGTTGCGTTTGCTACCTTTTAGCGAACTATCCGCCAGATTGCAAGCGGGGATTTGTATGCCGGATCCTCTTGACGATCAACTCCCTTCTGAATGATAATAAAAGTTGTATCAACCGCGGAGAGTTCGTCATGGTTGTTGTCGGCATCAACGGTTTCGGCCGCTTCACGTTGCACCTCCTGAAGTGGTGGCTCGATCGGCGCCACACCGCGCATTTCTCGATCGACTACATCAACGACGATGTCCTGTCGGTTCAGCAGGCGTACGACATCGTCACCAGCGATCCATACGTTCGCTTCGACGCCTATCAGATCAAGCAATCGGCGGACGCGCTCCTGTTCACCGCCGCGAATGGCACAACCCACGCCATTGCCTACACCAATGCGCCGCTGGCGACGATCCCGTGGCGGGGCGAACCGGACGTCGTATTCGAGTGCTCCGGCAAGGCAACCGAGGCCGCGCGCTGCCACAACTACCTGACCGGGCGGACGCAGTTGGTCCTGATCTCCGCCACCTCGTGGGATGCGGACATGACGCTGGTGTTCGGCTTCAATCACGATGCCTTCGACCCCGACCGGCATCGTATCGTCTCCTACGGCTCCTGCACGGTGAATGCGTACGTGCCGCTGGCGCAGTGGGTGCACGATCGCTTCGGCATTATCGACAGCGACGTCAATGTCGTCCACAACATCGTGCTGCACCGGCTGCCGCAGCACCAGACCCTGCAGCGCAAGTTCTGCACGCTGGAGCGCTCGGCACCGCTGCTGCTGCCCTTCCTTGATGACAGCCGCAACTTCATCGTCACCTACAGCGTCGTGCCGTGGGCAGGCGTCTCGATGATCGACTTCCGTTTCCGCCTGGCCCGGCCGGCCGGGCGCGACGACATCGAAGCCGCACTCGCGGAAGCCTTTGCCAGTGGAGGCCTGAAAGGCCTGTACCGGCTGGTGCCGCATGATGAGGGGCCGGAGGCGCATCAGTGCACCTGGGCGTCGGCGGTGCTGGTGGCTGACGGCATCAAGGTGCGCGGCGACAGCGTCTACCTGCCCGGCTACTTCGATACCGAGAACTCGGTCAACCGCTTCTTCGACCTCGCCAACGCGGTCATCCCGCGGCTCGGCATCCGAAGCCCCGTCGCATCGGTGGCTTGAGGCCCCCGGCGTCTGCGGCTTAAGGAGTGCGTCCGCGGCTCAAGGAGTGCGGCGGCGGCCGGTGAGCGCCGCCGCATAGGCGAGCGCTTCGAGCAGGCTGCGGTGGTTGGCAACGCCCTTGCCCGCCTTGTCGAAGGCGGTGCCGTGGTCGACCGAGGTGCGTATGATCGGCAGGCCGAGCGTGACGTTGACGCCGTGCATCTCCCAGCTGCCGCTTGCGTGGTCATAGAGAAAGCCGGCCAGCTTGACCGGGATATGGCCCTGGTCGTGGTACATCGCGACCACGGCGTCATACATACCGCCTTTGGCCTTTGAAAACAGCGTGTCGGCGGGCACCGGCCCTTCCGCCGCGATGCCCGCGGCTTGCGCCTCGGTGATGGCCGGAATGATCTCGCGCTTCTCCTCGGCGCCGAACAGGCCGTCCTCACTCGCGTGCGGGTTAACGCCGGCGACGCCGATTGCCGGGCGTTCGATGCCGAGGCGGCGGCAGGCATCATCGGCCAGGCGGATGACCTGCAGGATCCGCTCGCGCTTGATGTCGCGCGTCAGCGCATCGAGCAGTGAAACGTGCGTGGTGACATGGCAGACGCGCAGCGTGCCGCAGGCCAGCATCATGCAATAGCTGGCAGTACCGGTCAGCCCCGCCAGCATCTCGGTGTGCCCGGCATAGCGCCGGCCGTAACCGCCGAGGACGAACGACTCCTTGTGTATCGGGTTGGTGACGATCGCATCGAGCGCGCCTTCCAGTGCGAGCGCGGTCGCCCGCTCGATCCACTCGCCGGCGGCGCGCCCGGTGGCTGCGGACACGGTGCCGTAGCGATAGTCCTCCGGCGCGAGGTTGTGCAGATCGACCAGATAGGCGGCCCCAGGTTCGCACGCCTGGCGCGGATCGGCGATCGTTTGCAGCGGCAGCGCGGCGCCGATCAGCGCCAGCGCCTGCTCGACGACGCGCCGGTCGCCGATCACGACCGGGATGCAGAGGTCGTTGAGCTTTTCGTGCGCCAGGAGTTTGGCCAGGATCTCAGGCCCGATGCCGGCGGCATCGCCCAGCGTGACGCCGATGCGGGGGAGCTGCATTGCTTCACAGGTGCGTGGTTGTGCTGGCGTCAGGGTGCCTGATCGCGCACGTGCAGGCAACACCCGGATTGGACCAAGAAACCTCCGGTACCGAAACGCCGTTGGTAAACAGACGTTACAGGAACCAGGGGGCCATTTCCCGCCAGCGGCGGTAGCCGTGTGCGCGGCCGTGCCAGACCTTGAACAAGTGCCAGATGCCCTTGTCCCACAGGATCTGGCTCAAGCGCCGGTTGTCGTCCAGGAACGGATCATGTTCGCCAATGACGAGCTTGATGTCGAGCCGGCGGATCTGGTCGAGGACACCGTTGGTCATATTCGTCATGTAGTGATTCGGCATGTTGAAGTAGACGTCGTGGTCGTAATAGCCGTCGAAAAGATCGCGAAAGCCGTCCGGGGCCGTCGTTAAATCATAGCGGCCGCTGAAAGCAACCACGCGGCCGAATCGGTGCGGGTGGCGCAGCGCGATGTTGACGGCGTGGTAGGCGCCAAAGCTGCAGCCGTGCGCGATCACGAACGGGTTCGTGTTGAGCGTCTGCGACAGCGGCAGCACTTCGTTGAGGATATAGCGCTCGTAGGCCATGTGGCGAAGGATGCGGTCGCGCGGCTGGCACCAGTTGCAATAAAAGGTCTCGCCATCGATCGAATCAACGCAGTAAAGCTGCAGCCAGCCCGCTTCCACATGCGGGGCGACGGCGCCGACCATGCCCATATTCTCATAGTCGTAGAAACGGCCGACGCGGGTTGGAAACACCAGCACACGGGCGCCGGAATGGCCGAAAACAAGAAGCTCCATGTCCCGGCCAAGATCCTGGCAGTACCACTTGTGATACTCACGCTTCATGGAAGTTTCAGTAGTGTGACAAATGTTTTACAATGCGCTATCGACCAAATGATGTTCACTCGTGATTCGAACTTGAACTAGCATAGAGATTGTGGTCGTTAAAGCGAATTTCGCGATTGCACAACGATGCCCGCGCCATTAAACTCGAACGTTACGCACGCGCAACATTTGTTGCGAAATTATTTCGTTCTTATGAAATTGTCGGACGCGGTGATTCTGGAGACAGCATCGCCCTCCCACACAACAGGAATCACCGGCGGCGATGCCTTCCTGGTTTGACGACGAAGTTGCTGCGCTTTCTCACCGCACGCAAGCGCGCCAGTGTGAGGACAATCTTATCCTTTTTTATGGGAGCTCGACATTCACCCTGTGGTCGGACATCGAGGCCCATTTCCCGACCCATAACGTGCTCAATCACGGTTTCGGTGGGGCGACGCTCGGCGATTGTCTCGAGTACTTCGATCGCCTGGTAACGCCGTTCCAGCCGGCGGCGATCATCCTCTATGCCGGTGACAACGATCTCGACAACGGCGCCAGCCCGGAAGCCGTCATCGAGCGGCTGAAGGGCTTCCTCGCACGTAAACGTGCCTGCCTAGGCGCGGTTCCGCTGGGCTATGTTTCGATCAAGGTCAGCCGGCAGCGGCTGCACTTCATGCACGCCATCGGCTACACCAACCGGCTCGCCGAACGCCTGCTCGCCGACGCCGAAGACGCTGCGTTCGTCGACTTCACAAGACGCTTGACTGGTCGCGGCTACCATCTTTGGCAGGACTATTTTACCCACGACGCCCTGCACATGAACCCGGCCGGCTACCGCGTGCTCGGCAAGACGATCGCCGAGTTCATCGGCCGCCTCGAAGCCGACTACGGCCCGCTGTCGGTGCGCGCGGGCGCAGCGCCGCCCAAGTGGGCAGACCCGTTCGCCGACAGCAACGGTCTTTGCTGACGTTAAGCGCTCAGAGGTCCCACACGTCGGCGAGCGTGCGGAATGCCCGGCGCTCGTCGGGACAGGTAACGACGGCGCGCTGAAGGGTGTGGAAGGTGCTGACGAGCAGCCGCGACAGCCGGCGCAACTCCCCCCGCTCCTCGGTCTCGGCGATCGCCTCACGCCGCCGGCCGGCCGCCGCCAGCTGCAGACAATAGGCGGCGTGGCGATGAAAGTCAGTGTGGATCTGCGTCAGCTCCTTGAACGCGCCGAGATGACCGTAGGCCTCCTCGCGCCGCTGCAGCCACTGCCCGAGTTCGCACTGAGTGTCGGCAATCGCCATCCCTGCCGTCAGCGGCCCGTGCCCGTAAAGCGTTTCGCGCAGGTGGGCGACCCAGGCGGCGTGGGCACGAAGCGGTCGACCAACATCCATCGGGTGCCCTTTCTGCAGCGATTGCCGCAGTCTCGGGTCTGCCGCCGGCTCGCGCAACCGGAATTGCGGCTGCCCCGCCCAATGGCACGAGCAGCCTCGGCGGCAAGGCCGACGGTGTCCTTATGCTACGGCAGCAGGCAGTCACGGATGCGGGCGAGCGCCTGAACGAGGTCGCGGCGTGCTTCAGCGGCGATCGGGCTGTGGCCGACGATGGTGATGAAGAAATCCAGCTGTTCGCTTGCGGAGCTCAGTTTCAAGGGCGAGCCGCCGCGCCGGCGCGCCTTGCCATAGAGGGCGGCAATCACATCGGCTTCTAGCCCCTGCAGTATCGGCGGCGCACCGGTTTCGGCAGCCTTCACGAGCGCTGCCGCCAGTGCGGCCAGCAGCGCCGTATCCGCAATCGCGGCGCCATGCCAGAAACACGGCTGCTCGCTGTCGGCGCTCTCCGCATCGCGGCGGCATTCGTTAATGGCGTCGACAACCTCTGGCGCAACCGGATCGCCCCGGTGCAGGGCGCGGGCGACATGTGCGGCCTGCACCAACAGCGGACGGTCGACCCGCTGCACCGCGCGTCCGCCGGCCGCTGCGGCCTCGCTCTGTTCGTGCGCCGCGGCCTTTTCGAAAGCCTTCTGCATGGCGATCAGTGTCGCTGCGACCTCCTCCGGACCCACGATCGTGGCAAGGCGCTTGTACGCCGTGCCGATCAGGCCGTACCGTTCCGCCGTGCGGCCGAGCGCGGTCAGCCGGGTGAGCGCCTGGATCGCCGCGCGGATCTCCTTGGCAGCGTCGGGCGCCGCGCCATCGCCGCCGGCCGCGGTCAGCACCGCCTTGCGGACCCGCAGGTCGGCCAACTGCTCGATGTCGCGGACCGCGGCCGAGCCGCGGTTGGCCTTGAGCGCGCGTTCGTAATCGGCGATCGCCTGATCGATCGCGCCAAGCTCGGCATAGGCCTTGGCGAAGGCGGACGCCATCTCCGCGCTCGCCAGCCACGATCGGCGCGCCTCGCAGGCGGCGATGGCGTCGTGCCGGATCGAATCGAGCCGCTGCTTAAGGGTGCCGAGATCGCGCTCCGAGACCGTCTGCGCGTCCTCGCGAACGCGTTCGATCTCGGTAATGGCTTCCGCCGGGGCAGCGAAGATGAGTGGCTCGTCGTCGCCTCCCTCCTGCGACGCGGCGCCCAAGCGCCAGTCCGGCTCGCCATAGCATTGATACGCTCCCCAGGTCGGGTCGGTCGGGGACTGCCGATAGACCGCCTCGCGGGCCGTGCGCACCGCGCGGCCGAACTCCTGAGAGGCAAGGAAGCCTTGATAGAATTGGGTTGCGAAGGCGCGGGCGAGGCGGTCGTTGACTGCCCAGCCAGCGGCCACCACACCGCGCACGCCCATGCGGATCAGCTGCACGGCGATGGAT
Source organism: Defluviicoccus sp. (assembly GCA_049291695.1). Lineage (GTDB taxonomy): Bacteria > Pseudomonadota > Alphaproteobacteria > Rhodospirillales > Defluviicoccaceae > Defluviicoccus. Next base: position 2,636 of record JBATPX010000135.1, on the reverse strand, counting down.
GCGGCGAGTTCGGGCCGGCGCGCCGCCAGCGCCGCCTCCCGGTCGGCGTCGATCCCGCCGACGTGGCAGCAGTTGACGAAAAACAGATCCGGCGCCACCGGCATCTGTTCGAGCATGCTGGGTTCGAGAAACAGGTTCCGGCCAAGGACGATGCCGGTCGCCTTGCGCGTTCGCTGCAGGCCGGCGGCACCGGTATCGCCGACGATCGGCGCGTTGACCGCGATCTCGTGCTCGACGTCGCCGTGGGCGGCAATATGCACGATCTGCCAGCGCTCCGACAACAGCGCGCTGATGACCTGCTCGGGAAAGACCTGGTCGCCGATCAGGCGTGTCACCGCGTAGCCCTTGCTCTGGAGGAGCGTCGCGACGTCGGCCGCCTCCTCCAGCGCACCCTGGAGCGGCTTGTATTCGCGGGCCGGATCGCCCCGCGGGTCGCCGATGACAAGCGCCTGCCGGCGGCCGGCGGTGCTGCCGGTCTGTTCGCGGTAACGCTGCTGCACGAGCTGGCGAACGAGGCCGGCGCGGATGGCCGGCGGGTTGGCGTTGCGCGCCAGCGCGGCGTCCCAGGAGCGGCGATCGTCCAGAAGTTCCCACGGCAGGGAGGCCGCCCGCTCGTCGAGGATCAGCCGCAAATTGCGATCCCCGAAGCCTTCGCTCTTCAGACGGTTGGGCCACAGCAGTTCGTAGAGCCCGCGCCCCGGCGTCTCGACCGCCGGCCCGCCGGCCTTGTCCCGCTTCGCCTGTTCCGACAGGCGGCGTGCCATCTCGACCGTCCCGTACACCGTCGTCGCCTCAACGCGCGCGCGGCCGGCGGATGTCGCCACCTTCAGGAGGTATTCACCCGCCACCACATCCATGCTCACCTGGACCGGCTGCCACCAGGAGCGGTCGTGCTCGCTGCGCACCCGTCTGCGGCCACCGTCGCGGCGGCTGATCTCGGGCACCAGCTGCAAGGGTCGTTCGCCGCTGGCATCGGCCGCAAGCAGGTCGTTGAGCGCGTGCCAGATGTCGATCGCACGATGTTCGTAGAGCTCGATGATCTCGATGCGGTCGTAGACGCGGGCGGCCGGATTGCTGTCGGTCAGCGCTCTCTGCGCCCGCACGATCGCTTGGCTCACTGCCTTGACGCACGTCTCGACCGTGAGGCCGCCTTCGCCGGCGCCGACCAGCAGCAGGCTCAAGCGCAGCGGCGATGGCGACACCCCGTTCGCTGCGACGCCGCAGCGCCGCTCCGTCTGTACCACGGCGTAGCGCAACAGGCCGTCTACGAGCGTGCGTTCGAGATCCGCCGGGTCAAGGCTGCCCGGGTCGCCCAAGCCGACGACAACGGCGCCCTCTGGCCGCGCGTTCTCGTCGAGGATGACTTCGGCGGTGCCGAGCGCGCCCGGGTAAAAGCCGAGCGCGCGCCGCATTTCCAGCCGGCCGTCGAGCAGGCGGTTAAGGTGCCCCTCCGGGCCGTTCAGGGTATCCCCGTTGTAGTGACCGACCAGGACCGGATAGGCGGCGAACGCGAGATTGCCGTGCAAAACGGCGATGGTGAGCGGCGCGAGGCCGGGGCGCGCCGGCGGTTGCACCGTGCCGCCCGCGGCTGCCGCCTCCAGATCGGCTGCAGCCGGGAACAGTGCCACAGTTTCACGTACCACCGGCGCCGGCTGGCTGCGCTCGCGGGCGGAGGCCGGCTGCGCGGCAAGCCCGGTGGTCGTCCCCTGGTCGAGGATCTCGCCCAAGGCCGCAAGCACGGAGCCGTCGCGGGGCAGATCGCCGTGGCGGCAGCAGGCGTACCAGCGCCGCGTCGCGCCGGCGACGATGCCGGTGCTCCACGGCACTTGGCCGTCCCCCTCCCACGTTTGGGCGAAGACGATGCGCGCGGGCGTAGACGGCGGCGTCTCGATCACGATTTCGCAAGGCGTTGCCGCTTCACCGGCGATCGAGACCATCCGCTCCGCATCGAACGGAAGGTGTCGATACCGATCGCGAAAGGCCTTCGCCTTCTCGAGGTCCTCCGCGCGCGGGACCACCCAGGACGAGCGCGCGGGGTCGAGCGCATGCAGACGCTGCCAGGCTTCGGCGGAGAACAGATCGAAACCGGCATCGCGCGGCAAGAGCTGCAAGACACCCGGAAAGCGGGCGAGGATCTGCGCGTGGTCGCGCGCGCCGGCGGTGACGTCGATCATCGCCAGCATCCGCATCAGGCGGTCGCGCCCCATCAGCATCATCGCGCTCGCGTGCGTGCCGTCATGCGGCGTGCCCAGCATGATCAGCCGGCAGCCGGCGCGGCTGCGGAACGCGTCCCAGACGGCGCTGTTGGTCGCAAACGCGGTGCGGGCGAGAAGTCCCCCCATGCCATGGGCGACGATGCGGACCGGTTGGCTTTGGCTGCCGAGCGCCTGATCGAGCGCCCGGGCGAGCCCTGCTCCTGTCTCCTCGATCGACAGCCGCCAGTCGTAGGCGAACGGCCGGACGTCGTGCGTCCGCTCAAGGGTTCGGCACAGCTCGCCGTAGGGTCGATCGAGCAGCTGTCCCGCCGCCACGCCCGCGGCATCGCTCTCCAGCCGCGTGAAGCCGCCGGCAGCCAGGCAGCGCAGGTCCGGCCAGATGGGGGCGCCGGCGACGCTGAGCGTGCTGCCGGCGAGCCC
>JBATPX010000134.1:0-1718 GCA_049291695.1 Defluviicoccus sp. | reverse complement strand
GCCGGTTTGTTTCGCCATCGCCGTCCGCGCCTTGCCGAGATTGGCAACATCGAGGGCGGTGCCGGTGCCGGTGAGGTTCTTGTGGTTGGCATGGAACAAGGCGACGCCGTCGGCCATGGCCGGGTTCGACGTCACGATGCCCCAGACGACATCGCTCTCCAGCGTCGCCGCGGCGGTGCCGAACAGCGAGGGAACGCGGGTGAAGGCGTCGAGGTCGTCATTGATGATGACCTGGCGGGTGATGCCGATCACCTTGCCCCAGGTCTCAACCCGGTAGCGCTCCTTGCCCTCGCCGATCGTGCCGCGCTTGAACTCACCGGTCTCGTTCACCTTCTCCAGCTGCGGCGCCTCGCCCAGCTGAACGCGGTGCATCTCTTTGAAGTCGGCCGCAGTGGCCCGCCGCGCGATCGGCTGGAACGTCCGCGGTGCCGCCTCGTAGGCATCCCGGAGCGTCTTGTTGGTGACCGCAGCGAGGATGTGCGGGAAGTCGGACGTGGTGTGCAGCGCCCGCGTCGCGATCTCATCGCGCGACAGCCCACGCACGCGAACCCCCTCGCCATTGAGGAAGGTGCGCGCCATCTCGATCAGCGAGTAGCCGCGCCAGTCGCGGGCCGGCTCGGTGAGCGCATAACGGTGCGGATCGAAGCGGTGCAGGAGCGCCGTCTCGACCGCGGCATGCCTGGTCTCCCGCTCATCAAGTCCGCCCATGCGGATGTGCGGCCGGGTCTCGATGGCGCGGTCGCGCTCGGCGGCGGAGTCGATCAGCAGCCCACGGGCCTGATCGAGCGTCGCCCCATCGCGCACCAGGGTGTCGGCAACCGCCTGATCAATCCCAAGCTTGCGGGCAGCGTCGTAGATGCCGGCGATGCGGGCGCGCTCGTCGGCGACGACACGCCGCGCGATGTCTTCCGTTCCTGCGGCGTCGGGCCCGACATGATCAGCCGGGCCTGAATTCTGGGCCGAATTCTGGCCCTGAGGCTCGTCGCTTCGCTGCTTCGCTTCGGGCATTTCTCGGCTCACGCTATCCTCGCTGGTCACGGTTTCGATATCCGTGCGGCTGTCGGCCGCCGGGGGCAGTGAATCCATGGCCTTAATCTCCGGTTGTTGGGCGGCGGCCGCCCGGTGGATAAGATGGCACGGGGTGATGTTTCCAAAGCCGCGGAAGCCGGCGGTCGGATCGGCGCCGATCGGCACCGCCGAGAGCTCCAGCGGCTGCCAGTCGATGGCGCGCCATACCGGCACCTCGCCATCATTCTCGATCACCTCGTAGGCGCGCACGGCATAGCCGACCGAGACGTTGCGGATGATCCCGGCGCTGACGTCCTGCCACAATGGCTCGACATCCTCGCGCTCGGAGAACCGGACCACGGCACGGCCGTGCGGCCCGTCGATGCCATCGACGATCCATGCCCGTTCAACCACGGCCAGAACGTTCAACAGGTTGTAGGCGCCGTGCGCATTCAGGAGCGGTGCCCCGGCATTGAGGCGGGAGAGATCGACGTGCGCGCGATCGAGCGAGAGCACCTCGTCGTAGCGGCGGCCGGTGAACAGATCCCGCCGGCGGACCGGCGCCCCGGTCGACCACACCAGTTCGACGGTGCGGGCTTGTGCATCGATCGTGTCCGGCGCCAAGCGCACATCGGCGCGGGTCTGCAGCGGCAACTCGATGGTGTCCATCGTCCTCTCTCAGTATTGGTAGGGAAGGATTTGTGAAGAAA
>JBATPX010000133.1:0-2616 GCA_049291695.1 Defluviicoccus sp. | reverse complement strand
CTGGTGGCCCAGGGCGAGGAGACGGCCGCCGCCACGATCGACGCCACGCCCGATGCGTTTGCGTTGAAGCGCTTCAGTCAGGGCCGCGGCTTCATCCAGCGCGGCGGCGCGCCGCTCGCCAACGTCACCTCCGGCAACCTTAATTTCTCCAACAACCTGGAGCGGGTGCGGGTCATTCGCGACGATGGCAAGATCGAAGCGGCCGAGCCGACATTCGCGTCGGCCACCGGCGCGATGACGGTGCGCTTCGATGGTGCCACCCTGGTGGCGGAAGCCGCCAACGGCGAGCCGGTCTCCTTGGCCTACGGCTTCTCGATGGCCGAGGGCTGGCAGCTTTCCTTTGAGCTGTTCCGCGTGTTCCTGCCCAAGCCGAAGTACGCCGTCTCCGGCCCCGGCGGCGTCGAGGCCAGCTTCGACTGGCGCGCCGCCTACGATGAGAGCGCCGGTACGATGCTGCGGGCGCGTTTGCTCAATGACGTCGCCAGCTACGCGTGATCGGCGCGCTGGTTCATGCTACGTCTGAAGCTGGCGCTATTCGCCATGAAGAGACATGGCGGGTGCCCGAAAGCGGCAGCCGCAAGCGTCGGGAACGGGGGAGGAGCGGAACCGAGCAGCACACCGCGCATCGACGACATCCGGGCTATTCGCTAACGACGGCCATAACCGGCTCGAAACGGGGGCGCGAAGCGCCGCTGTTGAGGGTCCGCGTTCATGGCCACGTTAGGAGTCTGATTTCCGTTCAATGAGTAAACCACTCTTGGTTCCGGGCACAGACGGAACTTGAGGCACGATGTCGTCTGGTGTGAATGGCTTGCCGTCGACACCAAGACCTCTCAGATAGTAATGGTCATCGCCAACGCGCTCATAAAAGAAGTATCTTGGTTGAGCTCCAAGTCCCGCAATGCTTGGATCAAAGACTGATACAAAACCCTCCTTAGGTAGCCACCCCTGAAGCGCCTCGAGTGATTCAGGGTATTTCCCGTTCTGAGTCTTGTAGAACTCGATCGATGGGACTAGCGAATTGATGGTCCCTTGAGCGAGCCGTACGCGTAGCTCGTCGTAAACGCCGCCGCGCTGTAAGAACCCGAAATAGAACAGAGCTCCATAGAGAACCAGCGTGAATGCGATTCCTCCCCCTCCAATTGCCGCGAGGCGTTTCCCTCCGAGTTTCTTAGTGAATAAGCCCCAGATAATGGCAACAATTCCGAACAGTACACCAATCAGAGGAATGAATGACATTCCTCCGATCACATACGCGGCCGTGCTGAGCTTCTCCGAATTACTGCTGCTTGTTGTAGCCATCTGCTAAAGACTCCTAATTATCTTTATGCAGTCTGTATAAGCGCACGAAGGCAGGCTTTCGGACTTCCATAGGGGCGTGATCGGGAGGAAGCCGAATCCATGAAACCGCTATTATTTCAGGCACCTGCAGCGGATCGCTGAGGCCAAACACTGGTCTTATGCAGGTTGTATAAGACGGCTCAGAGTTCATTGACCGGGCTCCGGAGACCACAGCCCACAAGTGTCGCACTAATAGCAACGGTAGACCATCCCGGACGTAGCCCGCGCTCGCCTCGCCCCGAGATCCGTGGATTTTTGCTACGCCGGCGCAACAGGGAACAGCGCCCGCAAGCCTCTCCGACAAGCTGGCCACCTCCGTTGAGGAAAAAGTACTCATGATCCATCTCGATCTCAAGCGCGAGCCGCACTGGCTCGACCTTGGCCACGGCGTGCGGGTGCATGTGCGGCCGTGTACCACGGCGCTGATGATGGCGGCCCGCGCTGAAGTTCAGCGCGCCATCGTGCCGTCGACGGACGATGCGCAGGCCGCCGGCGAGCGCACGGCGGCGCTTGTGAAGGCGCTCGGCCGGCTCGGCATCCAAGCGTGGCAGGGTGTCGGCGATGCCGAGGGTGAGCCCGTGCCGTTGACGCCCGAGGGCATCGACGCGCTGCTCGATCTGTGGCCAATGGCGGAAGCGTTCGAGCGCCTCTACCTTGGCCCGGCGCTGCTACTGGACGACGAAAAAAACGCCTGAAGGCCCGCACCGAATGGCACTTCGGCGGCGGGCCATCGTACTGCGGCACCTGCGCCACGCTGAACCGGCCGTGCGCCAACGGTAACGCTGGTGTTGACGGTGAGCGCTGCCCCTATCACGCGCATGAGCCGCTGACGGACGCCGGCTGGCAGGCGTGGGATGTGATCCTGCGCTGCTCGGGCCAGCTGCGGCTGGCGCCGAGCGCCGCCATTGTCATCGGCATCGACTTAACTGCCGCCCTCTCGCTCGGCGCTGCGCTCGGTTACGACGCCGGCGTGCTCGCTGAACTGCTGCCGGCGGCCGAGGCCGGTCTGGTTACCGCGCTCAACGCTCGAATGTCGGAGGACTGCCCGTGACTGCGGATGAATTCAGCCAGAGTGAGGACGGTAAAGCCATGGCATCGGCCCACGATCATTCCCACGGCCGCCCGCCCGCCGCCTGCGTCGATCCCGTTGCCGAGGTGTGCCCGTATTTGCCACCGGCGCCATGCGTGCGGGCGATGGAAGACAGCGCGCACGCCTCGGCGCGCAGGGTGCTGCAGACGCTGCTCAACGTCGACATCGACGATGCCAACAGCGTC
>JBATPX010000132.1:0-79638 GCA_049291695.1 Defluviicoccus sp. | reverse complement strand
CGGCGGCGGGCGAGCGCTTCCTCGGCGAGCGTCTCCGCCTTGAGCGCTGCGGCCTGTTCGGCCTCCTCGCGGGCCTGACGCACAGCGTCGTCAGCGGCGGCGCGGGCTTTCGCGGCTTTGGCCCTGGCACTCTCGACATCGCGCCTGGCCTGTTCGGCCACGGCCCGCATCGCCGCGCGCTCGCCCTCGATCTGGAATGACATCTCCTCCGCCGCCCTGGCTTCGCGCTTCAGGCGTTCGACCTCGGCAACGGTGATCCGCTCGCCGCTGGCGGCGCGGGTCTCGATCTCCTCGCGGACTTCCTCGGGTGTGGAGGGTGCGGCCAGGAGCAGCAGCACCTCACTCTTCAAAACCGAAGTTACTTCGCTTTTGGCCCCGTACTGTTCGGCGGCGGTCATCCAGCGCTGGGCGGTGCGTGCGGTGAACGGGAAGGTCTGCGCCAGCCACTGCGTGAACAAGCCGTGGCCGAGCGCGTTCTTGACCTCGAGGAGATCGCGCCCGTTCTCGATGACGGTGACCACCGTTCTCGCCTTGATGCGCTCTTCCGCGCGCATCGCCAGCGCCGCCTGGTCAGGCGCAAGCGTCTGGTAAATGGCGATTTCCGTTGTCATGCCAAGTCCTCCACTGCTGCTGGGATCGCACTGATACAAACCTGCGGAATGAGCGCGACCGGCCGGGACATCGGCCTGGCAGCCTGTTTCTGCCGGGACGCGACCACCGCGAGATAACGGAACACGCCGCTGCCAAGGCGCTCTTGGACCAGCAGCACCCGGCCGGCCTCGGCGAAGGCGAGGGCCAGGTCGGCGACGGCGGTAAGCGCTTGGCGCACCGGCGCGCTGAACGGGCTTAAGACCGGATCGCGGTCTACCGTGAGAAGGCCGTGGTGGTAGGCGCAGACATCGCCGGGGCGGCCGTAGAGTACCCACGCGGCAAACGCGTCGGCGGGGGTGAAATCGCCAGGTTCTGGCGCGGTGGCTTCAAGGGGGGCGTTCATGGCGTCACCTCTGCATCGGATGCCATCAGGGTTAGGCGCTCTAGAGTTGTCGGCAAGGAAAAAAGTCAACTTATCGTAGTTCTGCGCAATCGCGCGAAATTGAGCGCATTGGAGCGAAAACCATCGATCCAGGTTCGAGCGAAAAGGAGCGTAATTCTGCGCAGGTCGGGTTCTTCGCCGTTGCCGGTGTTGGAACAGCGATTCGCGAACTTTCGTTGACGAATAGTGCCGGAGAACTCCGCGTCGGCAGCCCTTGACTGATTGAAGAGCCGGCGATGTCTTCCGAGGTGCGCCGGAGAGCGGCTGCCGGCCGATCGGTGACGCCGTGCTGCCGGTCATCAGTTCGCGACCCGCCTGTGACGAAGCGAACCGGCCGCGATGGCTGCGATCACCGGATCGCGCCGCTTGCCGCGCTTCGGCCTGAAGGGCTGGATGACCGCCGATGTGACGCGATCTTCGGTTCGTGAGCGGATGTGCGCCGCCTCGAACACCTCAATGTCCTCAATCCGGTAGAGCACCCTGCCGCTGACTTTCAGAAACCGTGGGCCGGCGCCGATCCAGCGCCAGCGCTCGAGGGTGCGAGGCGAGATCCGCCAGCGAGCAGCAAGCTCGTTAGGACGGAGGTGGTGGGTGAACATCGGCGGGTGCTCCCAAAAGCGTCGAACCACGGGAGCAGCTTACGAGACCGCCTGTTAGAGGACGTTCAGACGAAAGTTAGAGGAACGTTAGAGGAACGTTAGAAGCGTTAGAGGAACGCTTTTTTTCCGCTCGAACGCGCGAAAAGTGGCCGATCGGCCGCTCCCGCATGCTTCAGTGAATGCCCCTTGCGATCAGCCGTCGACTTTCAGCCAGACATAGCCCCTGCTGTAACCAACGATCTCCCGCCAGCTCCGGTTGCCGGTGCCGAAGACCTGGGAGATGTGCCGGGAGCCGGACTCGATGTCTTCCAGGAGGGCCTGCATATTCAACTTCGGCGTTCCGTTCTCCCACGCCTCGTAAAGACGGCGAACGGCCGTTTTCTGCAGCAGGCCCGAAAACTGATACGCGCGGCCGTGAACCTTGATCCAGCCACCATCGTCGCTGCAGTCGATCGGCAGCATAACCGGCGCCGCCCGCGAACCATTCAACTTCACATGCTCACCAAGAGCATGCGCCTGCTCGAAGCGGTCGCGCTCGGCCCGGGTCACAACCAGATCGCATGTGCGCACCTCGATGCCGCCCTTGGGCTCGGCGATATCGCTGTACCGGCCGTCTTCGGCGCGAAAGAAATGGATGATCGCCGAACCACGGCGAAACACGATCGCGAGATCGCAAGGGCGAAGTGCCAGCAGACCTGTGTAACAGATTTGATCTTCGAGGATTTTGAACCAGCGCCCCTCCGGTTCCGTCTCGATGATGCCGGTCTCGATGACGGCGCCAGTGACCCGTATCGCGATCTCGAGGAGGCTATTCTCGGAATAATAAGCAGTGTCCTGGCGCCGGACACCCCAGCGTTCTTCGACCTCGTCGAGCCAAAAATACTCCCTGTCGGGCAACGGCATGGCCGAGCTCGCCCCCCTTACAGCCAGATTTTCGAAGCTCGGAACCCCTGAAGTGTTCCTGCCCTGTTCTACCCCGTGCGGGGCATTTAAATCAAGCGCGCTTGCTGCAGTCACCCCAGTGGTCCAGCAGGTGTCGTCGCTAGCGACTCGCCTCGGGTCAGGCCCCTCTCCGACACCGCAATCGATAGCGTTGGCGAGCGCGTGGCTGAGGAGGTCCGCGTCACCCGGCGGGGTCGGGCGGGGTGCCAAGGGAGGTCTGAGGCCGGACGGTGTTTTTCTGCTCCGAGGCGATGGCCCCTCAGGGCGATGACTCGCGCGCAACACTGGCGATGACGTTACGCAGCTCCTCGCTCAGCTCCCGATGATGCCGATCGAGATAGCGCTGCACCTCTTCGTTGGCGAGCATGCGACTGACGTAGCCCTTGGCAATCACCAGGTTGAGCATGGCACTCCCGTAGCCATCCTCGACAAGCCGATAGTCGCGCTGCAAGTGCTCCATCTCGCGCTCCATGCGGGCGAGCGTCTCGGCGTTGATGCCCCGGATCACCTTGGGCTTGCCGGGGTCGGCAAGCTGCTCGCGCGGCGTCGCCGCCAGGAGGGCCCGGGCATAGGTGACAGTGAAGCGGTTGGCGGCGGTCATCAGCTCGGCAACCTCCATTTGCCGCAGTGGTTTCATTTTGCGCAGGGTCTGGAACACGGCGACGCCGGTATGGCGATCCTTCAGCAACTCGGCGACCTCCGGCGCGATGCCGCGCAAGAGATGCTGCTTTTCCCGGATCGAGGCGACGTTGACGTTGAGGGCGCGGGCGATCCGCTCCGGCGCCAGGCCACGCTCGATCGCCTGGCGGATCATGTTGTGCTCCTGGATCATGCTCAGGCGATTGATCCGCTTGTTGTAGGTGTAGCCCTCGTCTTCGGTGGCGATCAGGCAGTGGGCCTCGCTGGCGCCGAGCTCCTTCAGCACGTCGAGGCGCAAGTGACCATCGAGCAAGGCGTAGGTCCCGCCGGGCTGCGGATGCACGACCAGCGGCTCGACAATCCCCACTTCGCGAACCGAGGTCCGGATGGTTTGATACTTGTGGCTGTTGCGCAGCTCCGGGGTCACCTGCCGGGTCGGCAGGATCAGCGCCAGCGGCAGCACGCGGGTCTCGTTCTCGAACGCGCAGCGGACGCGGTTGCTCATCGGGGTACCCGTTCCTTGATCTGCTCGGCGAGATACTTCGGCAGCGTTTCCAGCTTCTCGGCCCGCAGCAGCGTCAGGAAGTGTTCGTCGCGGAGCAGCGTTTTCAGGGCGGTGACGACGAACAACAGCCGCTGTTCGGTGAGCTCGGCCCGACTGATCATAAGCTTCTGCCGCCGGACCTCGGTCTCGTAGGCCTTGATCAGGGACTGCGCCGTGTTCGGTTGCGAGCGCACGTAGCTGGGCTTGCCAAACCGCTTGCCGTGCTGGCGGCGCTCAGCCGCTACCCGGCGCGCCGTGACGAGGCGATCGCCGCGCAGTGCGCCGCTCTCGTAGGCGTCCGCCAGCAGCACCTGCACCTGAGCGTCGTCGGCGCGCGCGATCTCCATGGCGACGGCCAGCGGGATCTGCCCCTTCTCGACCGCGGTGACCAGGCGCTCCTCGCCGTCCCGCATCAGGGCGATGACCCCATGAACGTAGGTGCGCCCGAGGTTGGTCTTCTCGGCGATCTCATCGACGCTGTAGCCGCGCTCCTTCAGGCTCATGATCGCGTTGATCAGGTCCATCGGGGTGCGAACGCGCCGCGCCAGGTTCTCGACCAGGCTCATCAGGTAGCAGTCAGCCTCGGAGGCCTCGATGACGATCGCCGGCACCATCGTCTCGCCGAGCGCCTGACAGGCCTCCAATCGGCCCTGCCCGCAGACGAGATCGTAGCGCGTACCGTTGGCGTCGTGCTGGCCCTCCGTTACCGTGATCGGCCGCTTCAGCCCCAGCGCGGCAATGTTGTCAACGATCTCCTGAAAGATCTTCCGGTTGCGATGGCGGGGATTGAGGACCCGCACCGCCGCGACCGGGACCAACCGCACCGCGGTTGCCTGCGGCTGGCTGACACCTGCCGGCAGCGGGGTCTGCACGTCCTCCGCAGGCGGCTCTTCCGTCGTCATCGTCAGGCCACCTCGCGCAAGGGGACACGCTGGGCGATGCCGAACAGGTAGTCGAGCGTCTCGAACCGGTAGGCGTCGAGACCGATGCCGTTATCGGGCGCCAGCCGCAGACGGCTCGCCGTCATGTCGGCCGCCGGCAACAGGTAATAATCGAGGATCTCATGATTGCCATCGGCCATGCGCACCGCCACGGTGATGTCGGGAGCGAGCCCGGTATCAAAGCGGATCGTCCACCGCAGGCTCCCCGATGGCCTGGCGAAACAGCGCGCGATTACCAGCGAGACGCGGAGTTCGCTGTTGACGGTGAGCAGATCGGTCTTCGCGTCCCGCGCAATGCTGCCGCCGAGACGCTCCATCTCGGCGACCGTGCGGGCGACGATCTGGGGATGCATCTCCCGCAGCCGGCGGTTGATCTCGATGTAGGCAAAATCGGTCTCAGGCGTGTATCCCACCAGCGTATAGGCGCGCACCAGACTGCCGAAGCGACAGCGTAAGGCGCCCGAGGAAGGGCCCCCTTCCGCTTCGTCGATGACAATGGCGGACAGAAAGCCGTGCTTGTCGTAGAGGCGCTTCAAGTGCGCCAGCATCTCCTCGTCGGAGTAGCGCCGGCTGCGTTCGCGGATAATCCCCTGCGCCGCGTAAAATGAGGATGCCGGCACGATCGCCTCAAACGCCTGGTCGGCGCGCACCCACATCTCCGCCGGATTGACCACGCGACGCTTCTTCAGCTTGAAGGAGACCCGATTGTAGACGTTGTTGCCGATATACTTCTCGTTGGTGAGAACCTGGTGCACGCTTGGCGCGGGTCCACGGACGGCCAAGATCGGTCAACAGCCGCTCGCCGTTGAGGATCGCCGCGATCTCGCCCTCGGTCCGGCCTTCCTCGACAAACACGTGGTAGATGCGGTTGACGGTGGCGACCTCCTCGTCCGGGCCGGCGACGAGGACGACACGGTCAGTCTGCAGGCTCTTCTGCTGGCCGCGCTCGAGGATATCCTGCGGCTCGCCCCGCTGGTCGACCCGCATTCGCCTCAATCCGTAGCCGGCCGGCCCGCCCTGGCGGAAGCCGAGCTCGATCAATCGGCACTGGCCGGCGAACACCTTGACCGACAACTCACGCGAGTACTCACCGGCCATCGCCCGTTTGACGCCCTTGACGATGGTCGAGACCGGGCTGCCATCGTTGGTAAACTGCTCGGCGCAGTAATGCACGGCGATCTCGGCGCGGCGGCAAACGTACTCGTAATAAGCACTCTCGTCGGCGTCCTGGAACCGCCCCCAGCGGCTGACATCGTAGACCAGAACGTCGGTGAAGTCGGCGCGGCTGCCCTCGACATCGGCAATCAGCTGCTTCAGTGCATCCCGACCCTCCAGCCTGAGGCCGCTCTTGCCCTCATCAGCATAGGTTCGGATGATCTCAAGGCCATGCCGCTCGGCATACTCGCAAATGACCTGCGCCTGGTTCTCGGTCGAGTATTGCTGATGGTCGGTCGACATCCGCACGTACTGCGCGGCGCGGCGCCGCGGTGCCGCGGCATTCTTCGTCTCGGTTGCTAGCGGCGCCATTCGGCGTGACCTCGTCGCTGATCCACTCCCGTCGCTGACGCCACGGAAACCCACATTCCTTGGCGGCCCTGCACGGGTCGCGCCAGTTAGCGTGAACGGGCGCCGCTCAGCAAGTCAATCAAGTGTAAAACAACCTTAAATTCGAGACCTAATTGGCGACGCAGACACTCAGGAGGGCTTCCGCCTCGATCATCGCCAATAAGCAGCATGATCCAGCCGCAATTCATTACCAACGCGTGCCCGGTGTATTAGATTCTCCACTAGGGAAAACGCATCCCAACACGCGTCACGGAGTCGTATCCACTCGTGAGCCCCTCTCCGACAACCCGATCTACGCCCCTTACGAGCGCTCGGCCGAGGAAGTCACCATCATCGGCCGGGCCCGCCGGTTCGCTAAGGGAGATTTGAGGCCCGATGCCGTCGCTTTTGCGACGAGGTGGCGGCCCCTCGGGGCGGTGCCCGCGAGCCATGCTGGTGATGACGTTACGCAGCTCCTCGCTCAGCTCTGGATGGCCCTCGACATCGAAGCGGCTTCTCGATCTTGGCGAAGGCGCACGGCCGGCGAATCGGTGCAGTAGTCGATGTTCCCAGGGGCGCATTTCTCGCCGGAAAATTCACCTCTCGCTCGTTCGCGGGATTGCGCACGAATACGCGCAATTGCGCTAACTAGCTGACATGATTGTGCTTGTCGTCGTGTGCGCTATCCTCGGGGTCATCGCGGCTCAAGGAGATCGCGCCCATGGCGAACGCCCTCGATCCGAACCTTATGTCTGCTGCCGAGCGCTTGGCCGAGATCGCCGCGATCCTCGCCGCCGGCATTGTCCGGCTGAAAGCCCGGCAGGCGGCACACCACCCTCGCGACCGCGGAGACGTTTGCCTTGCTATCCCCGCCCGTCCGAGCCGTCATGCGAGAAACCGCAGGCGCAGAGAAAAGCCATGACTGACAGTGTGTTAGCGCAGCTCGCAGCATTGCCGGAGAAGTCCACGCCTGAGCTCAAGCAGCTGTGGCGCGAGCTCTACGACCGCGAACCGCCGCCATACTCGAAGCCGTTTCTCATCAAGCGGCTGGCCTATCGGATCCAGGAACTCGCGCACGGTGGCTTGTCGGCGCGGGCGGAAGCGAAGCTCAATGAGCGGATCGAGGAAGAGGATCTCCGCGCCAGGGGTAAGACGCCAGTGCGCAAGGGCGACCGCCCCATTGCCGGCACCCGGTTGATCCGCGAGTGGCAGGGGATGGAGCACACCGCCACAGTGCTCGACGACGGCTTCGAGTACCAGGGAAGGCGGTACCAGTCGCTCTCGGCCATCGCGCGGGCGATCACGGGTACACGTTGGAGTGGGCCGCTGTTCTGGGGCCTGCGCAACCATCGGAGCGCGAAATGAAACCGCCCGTCCGCAAGATCCGCTGCGCCATCTACACCCGCGTCTCCACCGACGAGCGCCTCGACATGGAGTTCAACTCCCTCGATGCGCAGCGCGAGGCGGGAGCGGCGTACGTCGAGAGCCAGAAGCACGAAGGCTGGATCCCCGTCGGCGACCGCTATGACGACGGCGGTTTCTCCGGCGGCACGCTCGAAAGGCCGGCGCTGCAACGGCTACTCGCCGATATCGAGGGCGGCCGGGTTGACGTTGTCGTTGTCTACAAAATCGATCGCTTGAGCCGCTCGCTGATGGACTTTGCCAAGCTGGTCGAGGTGTTCGATCGCCGCCAAGTCACCTTTGTCAGCATCACGCAGTCGTTCAACACCACCACCTCGATGGGCCGGCTCACGCTCAACATCCTGCTTTCGTTCGCGCAGTTCGAGCGCGAGGTGATCGGCGAGCGGGTGCGCGACAAGATCGCGGCGTCGCGGGCGCGCGGCCTGTGGATGGGCGGGATGCCGGCACTGGGCTATGATGTCATCGAGCGCAAGCTGGTGGTGAACGAGGCTGAGGCCGAACTCGTCCGCTTGATCTTCACCCGCTTCCTGCGCGTCGGCTCGGCGACGAAGCTGAGCCACGAACTCCGCCGCGCCGGCCACACCACGAAGTCGTGGACGACGCAGGACGGCAACCACCGCCCCGGCAAGCCGATCGACAAGGGCGCGATCTACAAGATCTTGAACAACCGCGTCTACCTCGGCGAGGCGGTGCACAAGGGAACGAGCTATCCCGGCGAGCATGCGGCGATCATCGATCGGCCGACCTGGGACGAGGTGCATGCGATCCTGGCCGAGAACACCGTCGCCCGCAGTAACCAGACGCGCGCACAGACGGCGGCGGTGCTGCGCGGGCTCCTGTTCGCGCCGGGCGGCCACGCGATGACGCCGTCGCACACGCGGAAACAGGGCCGTTTGTACCGCTACTACGTCGCCACCGACGCCATCCGCCAGGGCTACTCGGAGTGTCCGGTGCGCAGCGTGCCGGCGGCGGAAGTCGAGGACGCCGTCGTTGCGCAGGTGCGGCACCTGTTGGGGGCGCCGGAGGTCATCGCCCGGACGTGGGCCGAGGCGAAGGACGAGACGGACACGCCCGAGCGCGACGTCGTGAAAACCATCACCGACTTCGCGCCGCTGTGGGACGAGTTGTTTCCGGCCGAGCAGGCGCGCATCGTCCGGCTACTCGTCGAACGCGTCGATCTCGCGCCCACCGGCCTTCGGGTGAGCCTGCGCGCCGAAGGCCTCCAAACGCTGGTTCAGGAACTTCAGACACGGAGAACGGCATGACAGCGAAACCCGACATCACCCGCGCCAACTGGCGCCTCGAAGGCACCACCATCGTCGTCACCATCCCGATGACCTGGAAACGCCGCGGCGGCCGCAAGGTGATCATCGCGCCCGACGGCGGCGACGCTTGGGCGCCAGCGAAGCCACGGCACGATGAGACCCTGATCCGCGCGCTCGCCCGCGCGCACCGCTGGAAGCGGCTGCTGGAGGAGGGGGCGCATGGTTCCGTGTCCGAGATTGCCGAAGCCGAGAAGATCGATCGCAGTTACGTCAACCGCCTCCTGCGGCTGACGCTGCTGGCGCCCGACATCCAGGAGGCGATTCTGGACGGCCGGCAGCCGAAGAAGATGCAGCTTGAGGAGTTGACGGGGGTGATGCCGAGCGGCTGGGAGCGGCAGCGAGAATTGCTTATGCTGCCGTGAGCGCAAGAGCGGAATCATCGACGAAGGAAGAATAGGCTTGGCGGACACGGAAGCCCTAACCTGGAATTCAGGTGCCGCGCCTGAAGGGGCGGTCTGAACCCGTCGGCCCTCGATCGCGCTTGCGGCCAAGAAAGCCACCGTGCAAAGCCGAAGTCAAAGGAGATCGGGCCGGCGTCTAAAACCGGCTCTCGCAACGAAAGGAGTGGACGATGGTGGTCAGAGACCGCGCGCCGAAGACCCGCACACCGAAGACCGACACCCCAAAGACCAACGCCGGCAAGACCATCGTCAGTCTCAAGATAACGTTGCGCGGCATCAAGCCGCCCATCTGGCGCCGGCTGCTAATGCCGGACACCATGACGCTGGGCGACGTGCATCTGGCGATCCAGGCGGCAATGGGCTGGGAGGACGACCACCTGCATGCCTTCGACGTCGGTGGCCGGCAGTACGGCGACCGGCAATCCGTCGATAACGCCGCCGACGAAAACCGGCTGACCCTGAGCGGCGTGATGAAATCCGGCGTGACCCGCTTCACCTACACCTATGACTTCGGCGACGATTGGGAACATGCGGTCCAGATCGAAAAGATCGAGCCCGCTCTCGAAGGCGGTGTCTATCCGGTCTGCATCGCCGGAAAGCGCGCCTGCCCGCCTGAAGATTGCGGCGGACCCTGGGGCTACCAGGACCTCCTGGAGGTTCTGGCCGACCCCGCCCATCCCGACCATGCCGAACGCAAGGAGTGGGTCGGCGAAGACTTAAGCCCGAACCACTTCGATCCCATTGCCGCCAATGCCATCCTGGCCGCGCGTTTCGGGCGAAGCTGAGCCGGGACGCGACCGGTCCGGCGCAAGACCGAGCTGAGCATTGACGCCCCGCAGGTCTGGCGCGTCGGGCTAATGCAAGTAGGATTGCGGGGGCGGCGCGGTCGATGAGCCGCAGCAATTCTTGTATTTCCTGCCGCTGCCGCACGGGCAGGGCTGGTTACGGCCGACTTTCTGCCGGCGGAGGGGGCGCACGGCGGGCTGATCCTCCTGTCGTTCGCGCCAGTAGAGATGCATGCCGAGGATGACGAGTGGCAGGCTCTCGATCGCTTTCCACCGCGCCTCGGGCGTCGCGGCCTCCTCTGCGATCTCCGGATCCTCGGTTTCCAGCAGAATCACCGGCCCGAGCAAACCGCAGGACTCCCGATCGTCGACCAGCGGCTGCCAAGCCTCCCAGCAGTGAGCGACGCCGCGCATGAAGCCGTGCGCCCAGTCGCGGCCCTCGTCGCCCTCCAGAGCGTTCAGGATTTCCGGCAGATGGGGATAGCGCTCACCCAGCCGGGTTGCAATCGTGTTCCAATGCCGCATCATCAGGCCCATCACGAATTCGGCCTGCTCCAGGCTGTCGAAGTTCGGGCCATCCTCGGCGCCCCTGCCCCAGACTTCGGGCAGGTACGCGCTCGGCAGGACGACCTCGGGGCCGACGATCAGGGCGGTGAAGAAGCCGTCGAGTTCTTCCAGTGGCATCGTCGTGGCGGGCACCTGCCGGCACTCGAGAAAGCCCGCAAGCCAGTCGGTCTCGTCCTGGTTGAGCGCGATCGTGGCAGCCGGATCCTCGCGCATCGGCCTTTCTTCATCAGCGGGGAGCGGCGCGGCCGTTCGCTCCCGCGGCTCCGCCCATGCCAAGGCTTCGACCGGATCGGCGAGCGGCACCAGCCCGGCCTCGACGAACGGCACGTCGCTCGCCGGATCGGCGCGCGCTTGCGCCAGCTGCTGCTCCCAGTCTTCTCTGTCGACCGCTCGCTGCGGACAGCGGCCATCCTCCCAACTCGCACGCACCAAGTCGGCCCGGTCATCGAGGCCCAGGTACATGACGATATCCTGGAACCCCTCCCAGGCCGCATCGTCAGCGGCTGCCAGCCGCTCGCGGTCGAAGCGATCGATGAGGCCAAGCGTGGTCTCCCGCGGCACCCGGCCATCGAAGGTCAGTCGTGCCAGAGCATCGAAAAGCCCCCAGCGCACCGAGCCATCCGCCCCTCGGTCCTCGATCGCCTCGATGAGCGGCTCGATTGTGCCGTCAAACACGGCGAGCACAATCTGCGGCAGCGATTCCGTGACCGCGTCACCGAGCAGCCGATCGAGATCCTCAAGGTCGCATTGCAGCAACCGCATCAACGGCCGGTAGACCGTCGTCTCGCGCGCGGCCGCCAGGGCATAGAGACCGTAAAACAGCAGCCGCTCCTGTTTCGGCAGCAGATAGACGCCCTCACACACCTTGTTGATCAGCTCGATGACTGATGGCGCCAGCTCCGCCGCGTGCTCGACGGCGCGGCGCAGCGCTTCCTCGGGCGTACTGGTGGCGCTCTCCAGTTCACTGCGGATGGGTTCGAGGCTCATGCCGCCGACTTTAGGCCAGCCACGGAACGGCTACCAGAGGCGTTGTCGTCGCTGCCGGCTCGAGGTACTCGGTACTGAGGAGACCGATACTGTGCGCGAGAAGTTTCCAGAAGCCGGCGAAATTCCGTACCCGGTTTGTTTCGCAGTCCCGGTCGCACTTTCGAACTCGAATGGGTGAGCGCCTCCGTTAACGCGTTGATTTTGCCACAAACCTAAGCTGGGGACTAAAAAGTCGTGGTCCTCAGCTTGCGGAGAAAACGGCCAAAGAGAGAACGCTGAGAGGCCTCAGCGGCGCGCCACGGTCTCAGGGGCTGCCGCTAAGGCCCTTTGAAACAACGCGTTTTTTGGGCGCCCGGCTGGCCGGAGAGAAGTTCAGGGCTGAGCGGGCTGGCGGAGGGGGTGGGATTCGAACCCACGGTACCCGGTAAAGGGTACAACGGTTTTCGAGACCGTCCCGTTCGGCCGCTCCGGCACCCCTCCGCATTTGCTCGCAGCCGTTTAGCGCGATCCTGCGCCTTCGGCAATGCCGGCGCCCTGTAACCGTCCGACGAGGGCCGCGGCGGCTTGCTCGCGCGTCGAGCGGAGGCAGTGCTGGCGTTTTGCCTTGGCGATCCGTATCTATCTGTTAAGGCCGGCATCCGCCGACTGGGTGCGCGGCGGTGACGGCGCGACGATCCCGCGGGCAGCGGGGCTGGAGTATGGCAAGGATGAACATCAAGGGTAACGCCATCCTGTGGGTCCTGATCGGCATCGTGCTGATCACGCTGTTCAGCCAGGCACAAGGGCCGATGAACCGGCAGAGCGATCCGCAGCTCGCTTTTTCCGATTTTCTGGCCAGCATCGAGGCCGGCCAAGTCAAATCGGTCGTGATCCGCGGCCAGGAGATCGCCGGCACCCTCCAGGACGGCCATCCGTTCCGCACCTTCGCACCCGACGGCGCCGATGTCGTCACCCCGCTCGCCGGCAAGGATGTCCGAATCAAGGCGGCGCCGCCGCCGGAGCCCGGTTTCCTGATGTCGCTGTTCATCTCCTCGTTCCCGGTGCTGCTGCTGGTCGGCGTCTGGATCTACTTCATGCGCCGGATGCAGGGCGGGCCTGGCGGCGTCCTTGGCTTCGGCAAGAGCCGGGCGCGGATGTTGCAGCAGGACCAGAGGCGGGTCACCTTCGCCGACGTCGCCGGCATCGAGGAAGCGAAGCAGGAGCTGCAGGAGCTGGTCGAGTTCCTCAAAGATCCGCAGAAGTTCCAGCGCCTGGGCGGACGCATCCCCAAGGGCTGCCTCCTGGTCGGCCCGCCCGGTACCGGCAAGACGCTGCTCGCGCGCGCGATCGCCGGCGAGGCCAACGTCCCCTTCTTCACCATTTCCGGCTCTGATTTCGTCGAGATGTTCGTCGGTGTCGGTGCCAGCCGCGTGCGCGACATGTTCGAACAGGCCAAGCGCAACGCGCCCTGCATCGTCTTCATCGACGAGATCGACGCCGTTGGCCGCCACCGCGGCACCGGCCTGGGTGGCGGCCACGACGAGCGCGAGCAGACGCTCAACCAGCTGCTGGTCGAGATGGACGGCTTCGAGGCCAACGAGGGCGTGATCCTGATCGCGGCCACCAACCGGCCCGACGTGCTCGATCCGGCGCTCTTGCGGCCCGGCCGCTTCGACCGCCAGGTGGTCGTGCCTAACCCCGATATCCTGGGCCGCGAGCAGATCCTCAACGTGCACATGCGCAAGGTGCCGCTGGCGCCAGATGTCGAACCGCGGGTGATCGCGCGCGGCACGCCCGGCTTTTCCGGCGCCGATCTTGCCAACCTGGTCAACGAGGCGGCGCTGTTGGCGGCGCGCGCCGGAAAGCGGCTGGTGACGATGGCCGATTTCGAGGCGGCGAAGGACAAGGTGCTGATGGGCGCCGAACGGCGCTCGCTGGTGATGTCCGAGCACGAGAAAAAGCTCACCGCCTACCACGAGGGCGGCCATGCTTTGGTCAGCCTGAGCGTGCCCGGCTGCGATCCCCTGCACAAGGTGACGATCATCCCGCGCGGCCGGGCCCTGGGTGTCACCATGAACCTGCCCGAGCGCGACCGCTACACCTTCAAGAAGAACGAGATCGAGGCGCGGCTTGCGATGATGTTCGGCGGTCGCGTTGCCGAGCAATTGGTGTTCGGCGAGGCCAACGTGACGACCGGAGCCTCGAACGACATCCAGCAAGCGACGGAACTGGCGCGCCGCATGGTCACCGAGTGGGGCATGAGCGCACAGCTGGGCCGCTTGCGCTACAGTGAAAATGAGGAGGAGATCTTCATCGGCCGCTCGATTTCGCGCACGCGCAATCTGTCGGAGGACACGGCCCGGCTCATCGATGGCGAGGTGCGCCGCATCGTCGAAGACGCGGAAGCACGCGCGCGCCACGTGCTGACCGACCGCCTCGATGCCCTGCACGCGATTGCAGCGGCGCTGCTGGAGTACGAAACCCTCAACGGCGACGACATCGATAAGGTCATCCGCGGCGAGCCGATCGATCGCTCGGATACGTCGGGGCCGGAGGACGCAACGCCCAGCCGGCGCGCATCGGTCCCCTCCGGCGGTCATGCGCCGAAGCGACCCACCGGGGCTGCGGGTGAGGCGGGGGGGATGCCGGGTCTGCAGCCCGGCGCCTGAACGCGAGGAAACGGCGGCGGCGATCCGGGCGCCGCCGAAACACGGTTTGATCAGGGGCAGGAGGGGCTGTTGGCGATGCCACCCAACCGCGAGATCCGCGTCTGGGACTTGCCGGTGCGGGTCTTTCACTGGCTGCTGGTGGGCCTCGTCGTCGTCAGCATCATCACCGGCAACGTCGGTGGCGTCTGGGAGATGGAGCTGCACCTGCTCGCGGGCTCGACCGTGCTGGCACTGGTTCTCTTCCGCGCCGTCTGGGGTGTGGTCGGCAGCTCGACCGCGCGCTTTTCTGACTTCGTGCGCGGCCCGAGCGCGGTCATCGCGTACCTCTTCGGCCTCCTCACGGGGCGCAAGGCGACAGTGCTGGGCCACAACCCGCTCGGCGGCTGGTCGGTCGTAGCGATGCTGAGCGCGCTCGCGCTGCAGGCGGTCACCGGGCTGTTTGCCAACGATGACATTCTGACCAAGGGGCCGCTTGCGAAGTTCGTCTCCAAGCGGATGAGCGACCTCATCACCGAGGTTCACGAGGTGAATGCCAGCTTGCTCTACATTCTCATCGGCATCCACTTGGCCGCCGTTCTCGGCTACTACGTCTTCAAGCGGGAGAACCTGGTGCGGCCGATGATCACTGGCCGCAAGACGCTGCCTGCGGACGCAGACGTGGCGGCGCCGCGGCTGGCAAGTCCGTGGGTGGCGCTCGTCCTTGCCCTTGCCGCGGCGTCAATCGTCTGGCGGGCGGTCACGCTGTAGCGCCAAGCCTGCTCTGGCCCCCGCCGCGCCCCTACTTGCGCTTGAAGTCGTCGTGGCAGGTCTTGCACGACTTGACGAACGTTCCGAACGCCGGCGCCAGTGCGGTCGGGTTCGGGTTCGCCGCGTAGGCCTTCGCCAGGGCGTCCGTTGCATCTTGCATGGCGGCCATCTGCTTCTTGAACGCGTCCGGCTTCTCCCAGATGGCCGGCAGGGACCACGTTTCGACACTGCCCTTGGCGGAGTTGGCCGGGAACACATTCGCAGCGATCGGCGCCAGCGCGGAGATCGCAGCGACATGGCCCTTGGCATCGGCGGCCAACGGAACCTCCTCCTTGACGAGCGCCGCAAGCGCCGACGTGTGACCACCCAGCGCCTTCATGACCGACTGGCGATAGTTGATCATGGCGTCGTCGGCAGACGCATCGACGGCAAGCGCGCACAAAAGCGTGCCGGCGACCGCGGCCGCAATTCGGAAACGAGAGAGCATCCAGTCCTCCCCTTTGCAATGAAAAGCTGTCTGCGGCAGCTGCCGCGGTCCGGACTATCCCACATCAGAGCGACCGGTTCACGTGAATCCCGGTGAGGTGCGTCGGCGCCGCTCACGACAGCGACGGAGTTTCCCCCAGCGCCTTAAATCGCCTATGGTGGCACTGGACGATTGGAGCCGCGGCTGACCGGAAACGACGAACCGATGGATACGATAACGAAAACGCGCTCGCTGTGCGTCTTTTGTGGTTCGCGCGAGGGAAGTGACCCGGCTTATCGCGAGGCGGCGATCCGGCTTGGCATACTGATGGCGCGGCGCGGCGTGCGGCTCATTTACGGCGGCGGCTCTATCGGCCTGATGGGCGTCGTTGCCGATGCCGTCCTGGCGGAGGGCGGCGAGGTGGTCGGCGTGATCCCGGATTTTCTCATGCGCGCCGAGCATGGCCACCGCCGCCTGACCGAGCAGATCATCACCGGCAGCATGCATGATCGCAAACGGCGGATGTTCGAACTCGCCGATGCCTTCTGCGTCATACCCGGCGGCCTCGGCACGCTCGATGAGACGTTCGAGATCATCACCTGGAAGCAGATCCGCTTGCACGAATTGCCGATCGTCGTTCTCGATGTTGCCGGCTACTGGCAGCCGTTGCGGGCGCTGCTTGCCAATGTCGTCAGCGCCGGCTTTGCCGACGGCTCGATCATGGATCTCTTCACCGTCGTGAGCAGTCCGGATGACGTCCTGGACGCGATCGCGATCGCACCTTCGGTCAAGGAAGGGGTGGTGACAAGCCACTTGTAGCGGGCAGCGGGCAGCGTCCGGCGGTCTCCCAGCCGTCGTCCGAGCGTTTGCCTCCGTTCATGTCCTTGCCAAAGCGCCGGCCGCTGCTTACGCTGCCGAGCCTTTCGGGATTGCTTTAAAAAAACAAACGTCAGCGCGGCTGTCCGGTTTCGGGCGCGCCGGCACGGTTGCTTGCAGGAGGAGTAGGGATGTCAAAAATCAAGGTTGTCAGTCCGCTGGTCGAGCTCGATGGCGACGAGATGACCCGCATCATCTGGGGGTTCATCAAGGAGAAGCTCATCCTTCCCTATCTCGATGTGGACCTCAAATACTACGACCTCGGCATAGAGAATCGCGACCGCACTGGCGATCAGGTCACCGTCGACTCGGCAAACGCCATCCTTAAACACGGCGTCGGCGTGAAATGCGCCACCATCACTCCGGACGAGGCGCGGGTGACGGAGTTCGGCCTGCACAAGATGTGGAAATCGCCGAACGGGACCATCCGCAACATCCTCGGCGGGACCGTGTTTCGCCAACCCATTATCTGCAAGAACGTGCCGCGGCTGGTGCCGGGCTGGACGCACCCGATCGTCATTGGCCGCCATGCCTTCGGCGATCAGTATCGGGCCACGGATTTCGTCGTCCCTGCAGCGGGCAAGCTGACCCTGCGCTGGCAGGCAAAGGACGGCGGTGCGACGATCGAGCACGAGGTGTTTGATTTTCCCGGCGGCGGCGTCGCCATGGGCATGTACAACGTTGATGAATCGATCCGCGGTTTCGCCCGTGCGTCGCTGAACTACGGCCTTGACCTTGGTTGGCCGGTCTATCTCTCGACCAAGAACACGATCCTCAAGGCCTACGACGGCCGCTTCAAGGACCTGTTCCAGGAAGTGTACGAGGCCGAGTTCAAGGACCGCTTCACGGCCAGGGGGATCGTCTACGAGCACCGCCTGATCGACGACATGGTCGCCTCGGCGCTGAAGTGGGACGGAAGTTTCGTCTGGGCGTGCAAAAACTATGACGGCGACGTCCAGTCCGACATGGTGGCGCAAGGCTTTGGCTCGCTCGGCCTGATGACCTCGGTGCTGATGACTCCGGACGGCAAGACCGTCGAGGCGGAGGCTGCTCACGGCACCGTCACCCGCCACTACCGCATGCATCAGCAAGGCAAGCCGACCTCCACCAACCCCATCGCCTCCATCTTCGCCTGGACCCGCGGCCTGCATTATCGCGGCGTCTTCGATAACACGCCCGACGTCGCGCGGTTTGCCGATGCGCTCGAAAAGGTGTGCGTCGATACGGTCGAGAGCGGCTCGATGACCAAGGATCTGGCAATCCTGATCGGCCCGGAGCAGCCGTGGTTGACGACGGAACAGTTCCTTGACACGCTTGATCGCAACCTGAAGGCGGCGATGGCGAAGTGGTAGCCGCCGCTGGGCATCGGCGCGGCGCCGCTTTGCTTTTGCCTGGGCTTGACTGGCGCGGGGAAAATTGTTTACCAAGAGTAATCGCGAGGCCCTTGCAGCGTGGGGCCTCGCTTTCTTTTGATGGATGACGGGAGACACCAGAAATGGGCAGGCGGTGCCCGATTACGGGCAAGGGCGTGCTGGTCGGCAACAACGTCAGCCACGCCAACAACAAGACCAGGCGGCGTTTTCTCCCCAACCTGCAGCACGCGTCTCTGTTCAGTGACGTCCTCGGGCGCAATGTGCGCGTGCGGGTCTCGGCGCGCGGCGTGAAGACGATCGAGCACGCAGGTGGGCTCGACGCGTTCCTCCGAGGCGCGCGGGAGGTCGATCTGACACCGGAGTTCCGCCGCCTGAAGCGACAGGTCAGCGCCGGCAAGACCCCGTAAGGGAAGCGCGCACCGCCGGCGCGTCCGCCGAGCGGGATCCCGGCGTGAAGGACGATGCAATGGCGTCGCGCGAGACCTACCGCTACTGGATGGCGATCCCGACGCGGTTCAGCGACAACGATATGCTGGGGCATATCAACAACGTCGTCTACTTCCGCTTTTTCGAGACGGTCGTCGTCCGGTTCCTGATCGAGCAGGCGCACCTCAACTGGCAGGCCGACCCGGTCATCCCGTTCGCCATCGACATCGGGTGCCGCTTTCGCCGCCCGCTCGCCTATCCCGAGACGATTGACGCCGGCCTGGTGATCGGCACGCTGGGCACGACGAGTGTCCGTTACGATGTCGCGCTCTATGCCGAGGGCGGTCCTGCCGCGGCTGCGGTGGGTCACTTCGTGCATGTCTACGTCGATCGGATGACCGAGCGGCCAGTGCCGATCCCGGCGCCGATCCGCGCCGTCTACGAGCGATTCATGACCCCGGTGCCAGCGGAGGACGGCTGATCAGGCACACCGCAAGGGGCCGCACCGGGCCGGTGAGGGTGAGGCAATGAAGATCCTGATCCTTGGTGCCGGCGCGACCGGCGGTTACTTCGGCGGCCGCCTGGCGGAAGTCGGCCTCGATGTGCATTTCCTCGTCCGTCCCCGCCGCCAGGCGCAGTTGGCCAACGACGGCCTGCGGGTCGAGAGCCCGCTCGGCGATATTCACCGCACCGTGGCGACGATCAACCGCGATCATCTCGATACCAGCTTCGATCTGATCATCCTGGCGTGCATGGCGTGGGATCTCGGCGCCGCGATCGAGGCTGTCGCGCCGGCAATGCGCGGGCCGACGTGCATCCTGCCGCTGCTCAACGGGCTTGCACACCTGGACGCGCTCGATGCCGCGTTCGGACGCGACGCCGTGCTGGGCGGCCTGTGCCAGATCGCGGCAACGCTCACGGCTGAAGGCACGATCTTGCATCTGAACCGCTTCAGCACGTTGATCTTCGGTCCCAGGCAGGACAGCCAGCGCGCCGTGTGCGAGGCGTTCGTTGCGGCCAGCGAAGGGGCGCGGTTCGACGGGCGGCTCAGTCGCGACATCATCCAGGAGATGTGGGAGAAATGGGTCCTGATCGCGACGCTGGCCGGCGCCACGTGCCTGATGCGCGCTCCCATCGGCGCCATCGTCGCCCAGCCGGACGGCCGCGCCATCATCGAGGCGATGCTCGCGGAAAGCCGGGCGATCGCTGCCAGCGCCGGCCATGAGCCGCGGGGGAACGTGCTCACCCGCTTTCATGAGCTGTTGACCGAGGCGGGCTCGCCGCTGGCCGCCTCCATGCTGCGCGATGTCGAGGCCGGTAATGCGGTCGAGGTCGATCACATCCGGGGCGACCTGCTCGACCGCGCGGATGCAGCCGGGCTCAAGGCGCCGCTCTTGCAGGCCGCGCGCTGTCAGCTGGGGATCTATGAGGCCCAGCGCCGGCTCAGCGCAGGGTCTCGATAAAGGCGATCAGGTCCGCGATTTCCCGCTGGGTGAGGGAGAGGTCCGGCATGCCGCCGTGCGGTACGGTGAGAAACGCGGCCAACGCGTCGGCATCGTAGCGCGGCCGGCGCGCGAGTGCCGCGAGCGGGACCGCCGCATCCGAGGTCTCCACCGCGCCGTCGATCAGGTGGCAGCCTGCACACCAGCGCTCCGCAATCGCCCGGCCCGCAATCGGGTCGCCGGCCGCATCGCAGCGCGCTGGCACCGCGAACCCGGCGCCAGCGACGGCCCAAACGACGGTTCCAACGACGGCCCAAACAACGGCCGCCGCGACAAGCCGCGCGAGCCAGCGCCCGTTCGCTTCGAGGGATGACGGAAGTGACATGACCACCGCGGAAAATGTCATCGCACCTATCCTTCTCTGCGTACCACTGCTATCAGGGAATGGCAAACTGATGGTTACCAACACGCCTCCCACCGCCGCCGTCATCGTCATCGGCAACGAAGTGCTGTCCGGCCGCACGCAGGACTGCAACCTCGTCTTCCTCGCGCAGCGGCTGGCGGCGCTTGGCATCCCGGTTGCGGAAGCACGCATCGTTCGCGACGAGGATGCGGCGATCATCGCCGCCGTCGATATCTGTCGCGCAACGTATACTTATGTCTTCACCACCGGCGGGATCGGGCCGACACATGACGACATCACGTCGGCTGCGATCGCGCGCGCCTTCGGCGTGCCGTTGCTGCGCGATCCGCGCGCGGTTCTGCTCTTGCAGCAGCAGTACGCGGCCGACCAGCTCAACGAGGCGCGCCTGAAGATGGCAAATGTCCCGCAAGGCGCGGACCTGCTCGACAATCCGGTCAGCCGGGCGCCGGGCTTTCGCCTCGGCAACGTGTTCGTGCTGCCGGGGGTGCCGGTCATCATGCGGGCGATGTTCGATGGCCTGGCACCGATGCTCAAGGGCGGGCCGCCGGTGATTGCTCGGACGATCTCCGCTTTCACGACCGAAGGCGCCATCGCGCTGCCCCTGGGCGAAATCCAGGCGCAGCATGCGGACGTCGAGATCGGCAGCTACCCGTTCGTCCGCGCCGGCCGCTTAGGCGTCAGTCTGGTGGTGCGTGCGACCGACCGCGCGGCCGTGGCGCGGGCGGCCCAAGCCGTCAGCGCCATGGTGGCACAGGCAGGCGCCGAACCGATCGAGGAGTGAATGCGCGCATGCAATCGCCGTATGCCCCGATTGTGACCTTCCTGCTGAAACACCTGGCGGTCGGCACCGTGGGCGGCCTCGTGCTCGGCGTGCTTCTGCTGGCGATGGACGTGGCGGGCCTGCGGACATTGATCCTGGCCTCGCCCGATTGGGCGCTGTTCCTCGTGTTGCTGTTCTTCGGCCTGTGGGTCACCTTCGGCTCGCTTGCCATGGCGGTCGGCATCATGCAGCTTGGCGAGGAACGGGATTAGAGGCCACAGGCCCGCGTGGCGAAACGGCAGACGCTACGGACTTAAAATCCGTTTCCGGCAACGGAGTGGGGGTTCGAGTCCCCCCGCGGGCACCAAGCCACCCAGCCAGGCACGCCTCGTCACGGCGCCGTCGTCGCCGCCTCCGTGCCGCTGATCCAGCCGCCCCCCAGCACCCGTTCGCCGACATAGAAAACGCACGCTTGGCCCGGTGCGATTGCATCCTGCGCAACCTGAAGATGCACGCGCGCGGTGCCGTCGGCGGCAAGCACGATCCGCGCGGCGACGAGGCCTTGCGTCGAGCGCAGCCGGACCGCGACCGCAACCCCTGCTTCGCGCTCGATGTCCGTCAGCGGCTCCCCCAGCCAGTTGACGGCGCGCAAGGAGACGACGCTGCTCGCCAGCGCCTGCCGTGGGCCGACGATGACCCGCCGCTCAGCCGGCTCCAGGCGCACGACGTAGAGCGGCTCGCCGCCTGCGATCCCAAGGCCTTTGCGCTGGCCGACGGTGTAGTGGTGGATGCCGGCGTGGCGGCCGAGCGCGCGGCCGTCGACATCGACGATCTCGCCCGGCTGGGCGGCATCGGGCCGCAGACTGGCGATGACGGCGCCGTAATCGCCATCCGGCACGAAGCAGATGTCCTGGCTCGCCCGCTTGGCAGCGACGCTCAAGCCGAAGCGCTCGGCGTGCGCACGGGTTTCGGCCTTCGAAAGGCCGCCCAGCGGAAAATACAGCCGGGCCAGCTGCTCGCGCGGGGTCGCGAACAGGAAATAGCTCTGATCCCGGCTGCGATCACGCGCCCGGTGCAATTCCGGCCCCTCAGCACCGGTCAGGCGCAGGGCGTAATGGCCGGTCGCGAGCGCATCGGCGCCGAGATCGCGGGCGGTCGCCAGCAGGTCGCCGAACTTCAAGTGCTGGTTGCACAACACGCACGGGATCGGCGTCTCGCCGGCGAGGTAGCTGTCGGCGAAGGCCTCAATGACGGACGTGCGAAAGCGATCCTCGGCATCCAGGACATAATGCGGGATGCCGAGCTGGTCGGCGATTGCGCGCGCATCGAGGATATCGTCGGCCGCACAGCAACTCCCCGGCCGCCGCGTTGCCTGGCCGTGGTCGTAGAGCTGGAGCGTCATGCCGACAACGTCGTAGCCTCTCTCCTTGAGCAGCGCCGCCGCGGTTGCCGAATCGACCCCGCCGGACATCGCGACGACGACACGGGTGCGCCCGTGCGGCTTATCAAGTCCGAGGGTGATCATACGAGAACCATCCGCTCGCGCACGTGGTGAACGAGGAGGCGGCCGGCGACGCGCGCCCAGGCGTTGGCGAAGCCCGCGACCGCATCCCTGTCCGTCGTCCAGCCGAGGCTGACGCGGACAGCACCGGCGGCCACCTCCGGCTCGACTGCCATCGCCCGCAACACCTCTGATGCCTTGACTTTGCCGCTCGAACACGCAGCACCGGCACTCACCGCATAGCCTTCGAGGTCGAGCGCGATGACGAGCGTCTCGGCGCGCACGCCGGGCAGGCTCAGGCACGTCGTGTTGGCGACGCGCGGGCTTGCGGCGGCGATCACCACCGTTTCCGGCACCAGCCTCGTGACCAGGCTTTCGAGGTGGTCGCGCAAGGGGGCGAGCACGGCGGGCTCTTCGATCAAGGCAGCCTCCCGCGCGACGGCAGCGAAACCGGCGATGGCGGCGACGTTCTCGGTGCCGGCGCGGCGGCTGCGCTCCTGCCCGCCGCCCCTTATGAGCGGCCGGAAGCGCGTGTCGTCGAGGAGGACAAGGGCGCCCGCCCCTTGCGGCCCGCCCAGCTTGTGCGCGGAGAGGCTCACGCTCGCAATGCTCAAGCGCCGCATGTCGATGGGAATGCGCCCGGCGGCCTGCACGGCATCGACGTGCAGGCAAACGCCGAAGCGCTGCGTGAGCGCCGCCACGGCCTCGATCGGCTGGATGACGCCGGTCTCGTTGTTGACCGCCATCACCGCGACGAGGTCAGGCGGGTCCGGCGCGGCGAGCGCTGCTTCCAGCGCAGTGAGGTCGATGACGCCGGACGGCAGCACCGGCAGCCGCTGCGCGTGCGGGACAGCCGCCAGGATCGAGGGGTGTTCGATCGCCGAGACCAGCACGCGGCCGGTCGCACGCGCGCTCAGCGCGGCATTGTTGGCCTCGGTCGCGCCCGAGGTGAAAATGATGGCGCCGGGGCTTGCGCCGACCAGTGCTCCGACGTCCCCACGCGCAGCCTCGATCACGCGGCGCGCGGCCCGGCCGAAGGCGTGCACCGATGACGGGTTGCCGGCAATGGCGAACGCGTCGAGCATCGCCGCCCGTGCCGAGGCCTTCAGCGGTGCGCCGGCGTTGTAGTCGAGGTAGACCGGTTCCTGCATGCCTCGAATTTGGAAGCTCCGCGGGTCCGCCGCAAGCAGGCGTGTTCGCAGCGACGTTCAGCCCGGGTGGCGTGCGGCCGCGGGCGTGGCGGGATGCGGCGCCGCGGCGCAGGCAAGGCGGCATTCCGGTCCGTCGCCGCGCTCGACCTGGATGGTCGCATGCGCAATGCCGAACCGCTCGGCGAGATCGCCGGCCAGGCGATCGAGGAAGGCATCGTCGGGCGCGCCGGCGGGCATCACGAGATGCGCGGTCAGCGCGACGCGGGTCGTGCTGAGCGCCCAGATGTGCAGATCGTGCAGCCCGCTGACGCCGGCGAGCCCGCGCAGGTACGCCTCCACCCCGGCGCGGTCGATGTGCTGCGGCACGCCATCGATGGCGAGATGAAACGAGGCATGCAGCAAGCGCCAGCCGGCGATACCAATGCCGATCGCCAGCACGAGTGTTGCGAGCGGGTCGACCCATCGCCAGCCGGTCAGCACAAGGATCGCGCCGACAATGATGACGGCTGCAGACACGGCGGCATCGGCGACCATGTGCTGGAAGGCGGCGCGCACGTTCAGATCGCGCTGCCGATCCCGCGCCAGCAGCCAGGCCGAGACGGCGTTAACGACCAAAGCAAGGCCCGCCACCAGCATGACGATGAAGCCGTCGGCCGCGGGCGGCGGATCGCGAAAGCGCTGAACGGCCTCCAGCACGAGGCCGCCGACGATGATGAACAGGAGCACCGCGTTGACGAGCGCGGCCAGGATTGTCGTCCGGCCGAAGCCGTAGGTGCGCTGCGGTGACGGCGCGCGACGGGCCAGGACATCGGCACTCCAGGCCAGGAGCAACGAGCCGACATCGGCAAGGTTGTGGGCGGCATCGGCAATCAGCGCCAGCGAGCCGGCCAGCACGCCGGCGGCGGCTTCGGCCGCGACGACAGTGAGGTTGAGCGCGACCGCGGGCGCGAACGGCCGGCCACGCGCATGGCTGTGCGCATGGTCGTGCGGGTGGCCGTGCGGGTGGTCGTACGTGTGGTCGTGCGGGTTCATCGCCGCGCCGCTGGCTGCCCTGGTCGGCGCAACCAGCGCAGCGCCACGATGCTGGCGCAAGCAACCGCCGCCTGGACCAGTACGTTGTAGCCGGCCAACGACACGCCAAACAGGCGCCAGACGTCCTCGTCGCAGGCGCGCAGGCCGCCGGCCGGTTGCTTCAAGAGGTCCTGCAGATCCTGGCCGGGTGCGATCGTCGGGATGGTCCCCTCGCACCCCGCGACGCCGGCCCACCAGTGTTCCTCAACGCCGACGCTGTAAAACGCAAGCGCCGCACCGGCGGCAAGGACGAGGGCGCACAGGACGATCACCAGCCTGCGCAGACGCGGCGACAGCGGCAGGACCAGCCCGGCAGCGGCGACGAGTGCGACAATGACGTAAGGCACGCGCTGGTAGAGGCAGAGGACGCACGGCTCGATCCCGAAGACATGCTCCCCGATCAGCGCGATCGCCAGCGCGCCGGCCCCCATCACCATGAGCCCAGCCAGCAGCAACCGTGTTTCGTCGCCGATTGCGCCAAAGCGGAGCGCGGTCATCCGACGGTCCCCTTGCGCGCGCGCAACGCCGTCACCTCCAGAACTGCTGCCGGAAGTAATCCGACAGATTCGTCAGCGCGGGGGCCGGCGGCAGGTTCTGCGCCACAAGGAAGATCAGGATCAGCACGACTGCCGCTGCTGCCAGCATCTCTGCCTTGAGGTTGAGACGATGGGCGGCGCGGTTGACGATATAGCCCCTGAGCGGCTTCCAGTTGAACACCAAGTGCCAGATCAGCCCACCGACAAACAGGATCGCAAAGAGGTTATGCAGATTAACCCAGGCCTCCTTGTCGAGCCAGACGAGTGTCCATTCTGTAACCCGGGCGATGCGGCCCGAGGGCGCGATGAAGAGTACGATGCCGCTGAGAAGGAGCACGATCGCGCTCATCCCGATGACGAAGACGACCCAGGCCCGCTTCTGAAACGGCTTTGCCACCGGAGATGTTACAACCTGTGCTGGGATCATCACGTCAACCTCCATGGGCTCGATTGAACGGCCGTCGCGCGGGGCTACGCCAACAGTGCCTTGATCTGCTCGGGCGCCAGCACCTTGCCCGAGGACTTGATCTTGCCGTCGACCATCAGTGCCGGCGTCATCATCACGCCCGCGTCGATAATCTGGTTGCGGTCGGTGATCTTGCCGACAGTATAGGACAGTCCGAGCTCCTTAGCCGCCGTTTCGGCGTTCTCGGCCAACTTGACGCACTTCGCGCAACCTGTTCCGAGGATCTTGAAATCGACCATGATCGTTCTCCTTCAGGCCCAGTAGGCGCCGTAGACCATGCCGGTGATCGTCGCCATGACCACCACCAGCGAGACGTAGACGACCGTCTTTTGCGTGCCGAGAAATCCCCGGATTACCAGCATGTTCGGCAGAGACAGTGCCGGGCCGGCGAGCAGCAGGGCGAGTGCCGGTCCCTTGCCCATGCCGGCGCCGAGCAGCGCCTGGGTGATCGGGATTTCGGTCAGCGTCGCGAAGTACATGAAGGCGCCAGCGATCGCGGCAAACGCGTTAGCGGCGAGCGAATTGCCTCCGACCGCCGCCGCCACCCATGCCGACGGGATCAGCCCCTCGTTACCCGGTCGGCCGAGGAGGAAACCGGCAACGAGGACGCCGGCGAGCAGCAGCGGCAGGATCAGCTTGGCGAAGCTCCAGGTCTGTTCGAACCAAGCTTCGCCGGCGCCTGGTTGCAGCGCGGCTGCGAGGCACAGTCCAACAACGCCGGCGGCGACGGCGAACTGGGGGTGTGCGGGCAGGGCGATGGCGAGGACTGCGGCGGATGCAGCGACCAGCGTGATCCGCCACCAGACGAACCCCAGACCGAAGACCAGTACAAGGGCTGCGCCCGCGGCACTAACGCTGGCAAGCATCCACTTCCATGCGAAGACGGCATGCCAGACTGCGCTGTCCTCAGGGTCGGCAGGTGCCCAGTTGGCAAAGACCAGAAAGGCGATCATCAGCGCGAACAGCGCAATCACCGCCCCGGTCGGAAACGAATAGTCGTCCTCGGGCAGGACCATTTCTCCGCCAGTGGCCGCGCCGTTGCGTTCCCGCTCTTCGCGGCGGTAGAGAAACGCCATGATGAGGCCGATAATCACCGAGAAGGAAACGGCACCGATCGCTCGCGCCGCGCCCAGCTCGAAGCCGAGCACCTTTGCCGTCAGCACGATCGCGAGGATGTTGATCGCCGGTCCCGAATAGAGAAAGGCGACAGCCGGGCCGAGACCGGCGCCGCGTTTGTAGAGGCCGCCGAAAAGCGGCAGCACCGTGCACGAGCAAACGGCGAGGATGGTGCCGGAGACCGACGCGATTCCGTAGGCCACCACCTTGTTGGCACCGGCACCGAGCAGGCGGATCACCGCCCCCTGGCTGATGAAGACGGCGATGGCGCCAGCGATCAGCAGCGCCGGTAGCAGGCACAACACCACATGCTCGCGCGCATACCACTGCAACAGCGCGAACGCTTCGTGCAGCGACCCTTCAAATCGCGGCGCATCGAACGGGATCCAGAGAGCGGCAATGAATGCGGCCGTCAGCAGGAGAAGTGTCCGGCCGTCGGTTCGCCAATCAAACGGCATCGCGGATTTCCTCTCGATCGAGATCGCCGTCGCCGTTGTCAAAATCGGCACGCTGCTGCGGCCGGTTCGGGAACTCGTGGAGACGACGCTGGATAGCGGCGAAGTCGGACGTCGCCACGATGCCCTGTGCAACCCGATCGATCACGCTGCGCGCCCAGCCGTGCAAAGCGGGGTGGAGGCGATAGAACACCCGGTTGGCGATGCGCGCGTCCTCGACGATGTTGAGCGCGCGTAGGGCGGCCAAATGGCGCGACATCTTCGGCTGCGAGACGTCGAGCGCGGCGGTCAGCTCGCACACGCAGAGCGACGGCTCGCGGCGCAGCAAAACCAGCGTTCGCAGCCGCGTGCGGTCGGCGAGGGCTTGAATGAGGATATCGGCATCCGTTTTCATGATTCATGAATATATGCCGAAGCGCATATAATGCAAGACGCATGGTGGGCGGCGATGTGAGCGGCAGCCGGACGGGATCTGCTACACAATCCGCCCTTTGCCGTTCGCCGGCAGCAAGCCTATGATTTCGTAATCAGCTTGCGGCACCAGCGGCAGCGCAGTGCCGGCGGCGGCGTGCAAAGAAACAAAGGGCCGGCACACCATGCACGCCGCCCAAGTGCTTTCAGCCGGAGCCCGGGAGTCCGTTCGAAGATGTTGGGCAAGGCAATTATGCTGTTCGTGGCGGTCGCGGTCAGTCCGCTCGCCGCGATCATGGTCACCGGCTTTCTGCTGAAGCAAGAGATCCCCGCCGACCGCCTCGAGTTTCTCGCCGCGTTGCCGGCCAACCACCCGGGCCCGTTCGCGCTCGGCCTGTTCGTCATCATCGCGCTGGCCTGGGCGACGGCGGCGCTTGTGGCCTACGGCTTCATCGCGCCGCTAAAGACCATCGCCGAGGAGACGCGCGTGATCGCGCTCAGCAACCGGCGCCATCGCTTGAGTGATGAAGGCAGTCGCGAGATGCGCGCGGTCGCAAACAGCATCAACGCGCTCGCGGATCGCTTTCTCGCAGTCGAAGCCGATGTGATGGGGCGCATCCAGGAAGCGGGGCAAGCGCTCGAAGAGGAGCGCAACACCCTCTCCGCCCTGGTCGCCAAGCTGACCCAGGGCGTCTTGGTCTGCAATCCCGAGGGCCGCATTCTGCTCTACAATCCGCGCGCACAGAAGCTGCTCGAAGCCGAGGCGCGCGCCACCGGTGCTGCCGACTGGGTCGGCCTCGGACGCTCGATCGAAAGCTTCATCGACGAAACCCAGATCGCGCACGCACTCGAGCATATCCGCCACCGCCTCGCTGCCGGTGATGCCGCGGTGCTGGTGCCGTTCGTTGTCCAGCGGCCGGGCGGCCAGACGCTCAGCGCGCACGTGGTGCCGGTGCTCGACAACGACCGGCGCTTTCGCGGCTACATCCTGACGCTCGAGGACATCACCCAGCGCGCGGGCGTTGACGCGCGGCGGACCACGCTCCTGCAGACGCTGACGGAGGGGCAGCGGTCGGCGATTGCCAGCATCCGTGCCGCCGTGGAGACGATTCTCGCCTTTCCCGAGATGGACGAGGACGGCCGGCAACAGTTCCTTGCCGCGATTCGGGACGAGGCGGTGAAGATGAGCGGCCGGCTGGACGCGCTTGAAATCGAATATGCGGAGGAGTTCAAGGCGCACCTGCCGTTCCAGGAGACGCTGGGCAGCGAGCTCGTTGCCGCGATCGGCCGCAGCGTGCGCGAAACGGGCGGCTTCGAGATGGAAGTGGACGCGCCGCTCGATCCGATCTGGCTGCGCGTCGATGCGCTGGCGATCGAGCGCTCGATCCTGTTCCTCACCTCGCAACTGAGCCAAGCCTGCGGCGCCAGTGCGCTCAACCTGACGCTCGAGCAACGCGGCGGCCTGGTCGGCCTCGCTCTCTCGTGGTCGGGCGCGCCGCTGCATGGCGAAGCGCTGAAGCGGTGGGGACTGCGCAACGTCATGACCGACCGGCGCGGCACGTCGCTGACGCTGTTCGAGGTGATCGAGCGGCACGGCGGCGCGATCTGGACGCATCCGCCCGCGATCAATGGCCGGCCATTCGTTCGCGTCGTGCTGCCCGTCAGCGAGGGCGGGCATTCGGCAGACCGCGACGAAACCGAGGCCGGCTACGGGCACGACTTCGACTTCCGCCTGTTCGAGGAGACGGCTCAGGTCGTCGATCGCATGAACGTGCCGTTGAGCAAGCTCAGCTACACCGTCGTCGATACGGAGACGACCGGCCTCAATCCTCGCGGCGGCGACGAGGTCATCGCCATCGGTGCCGTCCGCATCGTCAACGGCCGGCTGTTGCGGCGGGAAATCTTCGACTCCCTGGTCAAGCCGAAGAAGCCGATCCCCGAAGCATCGCGCGCAATCCACAATATTTCAAACGAGATGGTGCGCGGCATGCCGCCGATCAGCGAGGTCTTGCCGGCCCTGCATCGATTCGTCGAGGACACCGTGATCGTCGGCCACAACGTCGACTTCGACATGTGTTTCTTTGAACTCGCGGCCGACGAAGCGGGCGTGCGCTTCGATCACCACACGCTCGATACGCTGCTCCTTGAACACGCGATCCATGCGAACCAGGAGGATAAGTCGCTGGAAGCGATCGCACGCCGGCTGGGCGTCGGTGTGACGGCGCGCCATTCGGCCCTGGGCGATGCGGTCACGACGGCGGAAATCTTCCTCGGCATGATCCCGCTGCTGGAAGAGCGCGGCATCGGAACGCTCGCCGAGGCGAGAGCCGCGTGTGCGGCAACTGCCGCCGCCCGCCACCATCAATACTGACGGCAGCGGCAGCGCCCGTGCAAGCGTTGCTGCCGGCCGGGTGACGCGGCCCGACGCCGGCTCGCGAGCGAACGCGGCCTAGATCGACACCAGCGCCAGAGCGGCCGTCGCCGTGCCGACCGTCGCCAAACCGTAGAGGACGACGGAGACAGCCGTATCGGCGCGGATGCCGAAATCATGCGCGCAGACGCGCAGGCGGTGCGCCGCGTGCCAGCAGGCGAGCGTCAGAATCCCGAGCAGGACAAGCTTCACCAGCCAGTTGCCGACGAAGGCGCTCATCGTGTCGTACGACAGCGCGTCGGTGAACAGCCCCAGCGCCGGCGCGATACCGGTGGTGAAGATCATCACAGGGAGGATGAAGGACAGCACGGTTCCGCCGGCTGCGAACACGAACCACGGAACCGCCTTCGCCGAGCGCGCCATATCAAGCCACTCCTGCCAGGATCAGAACGAACAGCGACACGGCGGCGAGCACGCCGTAGTGCGCACCGACGATCAGCTTGCCGGGCACGATCTCCTCGCCGCGCTGGATGCGCATCGCCTGCGGCACCGCCTTGAACCACGAGGTGGTATGGACCAAGGCGAAGGCGAACGCGATCAGGTGAAAGATCACGCCGATCGGGCTGGTCACCGCATCCAGCCACCCTTGCCAGGCCGCCTCCCCCTCACCGAGCCGGATCAGCCCGATGATCAGGATGCCGGTGTAAATGGCGACGAACAGGGAGCTGATCTCGTGCAACATGTACACCTTGTAGCGGCTCTGCGTCATGAACCACGACGTCTTCGAGATCGGCCGCACGTAGGGCTTGCGCGGGTTCATCGCTTGCCTCCAGGCAGGAATGAGGTGAGGTAGTCGATCCCGTGGGCGAACTTCGCTTGCTGGATGGCGCCGGCCGGATCGACGTCCTTCGGACACACTTGCGTGCAGGCGCCGACAAAGCTGCAGTGCCAGATCCCTTCGGCCGCGGCAACGACGTCATCGCGCGCCGCGCGGCCAAGGTCGCGGGAGTCCATGTTGTAGCGATGCGCCAGCGCCAACGCCGCCGGTCCGACGAAGCTTTCGTCCAAACCGTACTGCGGACAAACGGCGTAGCAGCACAAGCAATTGATGCACAGCGTATACTGCTTGTACGCCTTCAATTGCGCCGGCGTTTGCAGGTATTCGCCCTGTTCGACCGTTCGCTCTTCCTTCGGGATGATGTACGGCTTGACGCTCTCCAACTTCTCGACGAAGTCATCAAGGACGATGACGAGATCCCGCTCGATCGGGAAATTGCTCAGCGGTTCGACGCGGATCTTGCCGGTCGGATAGTCCTTGAGGAACGCCTTGCAGGCCAGCATCGGCTCGCCGTCGATCATCATGCCGCACGATCCGCACACGAACATGTGGCAGGACCAACGGTAGCTCAGGGTGCGGTCGATTTCGTCTTTGACATGGTTCAGGGCGTCGAGGACGACCCATTCTTCTTCGCACGGCACACTGTAAGTTTGAAAGAAGGGCTCCTGGTCCTGCTCGGGCCG
Organism: Defluviicoccus sp.; assembly: GCA_049291695.1. Classification (GTDB taxonomy): domain Bacteria; phylum Pseudomonadota; class Alphaproteobacteria; order Rhodospirillales; family Defluviicoccaceae; genus Defluviicoccus. The sequence goes on along the minus strand of JBATPX010000132.1, from coordinate 48,147 downwards.
ATACCTCAGAACTTCAAGCTCGATCGTGCGCTGGCTCATGCTGCCTGCCCTCCTGCCTTGGCGCCATAAATGCGCTCGGCTGGCTGTGATCTGGTAATGACGACGTCGCGATATTCGATGCGCGGGTCGCCGTCCGGGTTGTGGTACGCCATCGTGTGCTTGAGATAGGCCGCGTCGTCGCGCTTGGTGTAATCGAGACGCTGGTGCGCGCCGCGCGATTCCCGCCGCTGTAACGCGGATACGGCGACGGTCTGCGATATCTCGATCATCGCCGCCAACTCGAGCGTCTGATACAGATCGGTGTTGTAGACGCAGCTCTTATCCTCGAGCGAGACGCCCTCGAAGCGCGTCCGCACGTCGGTGATGACGTCGCAAGCGGCCTGGATCGTGCCCTCGTCGCGGTAGATGCCGCAGCCGTCTTCCATCGCCGTGTTGAGCCGTTTGCGCAGTGATGACACGCCGTCGGTCGCTCTGCTGCGGTTGAACAGCGCCTTGATTCGGGCTTCCGAGTCGCGCGCCTGGGCGTCCAATTTCTCGCCCGGCAGCTTCGCCTGGCTCTTGGCGTGGGCCACCGCCCCGCGGCCGGCGCGGGCACCGAAGACCAGGAGTTCACCTAAGGAATTGGAACCAAGCCGGTTGGCCCCGTTGATGCTGACGCAGGCACATTCGCCGGCCGCGAACAGGCCCTTAAGCGGTGTCGCCGCATCGATATCGGTGTGGATGCCGCCCATCATGTAATGGACCACGGGCCGCACAGGCACCAGTGTGGTGACGGGGTCGCTATCGACGTATTTCGCGGCGAGTTCACGGATCAGTGGCAGACGTTCGTCGATCTTCTTCTCGCCCAGATGGCGCAGGTCGAGGTGGACGACATCACCCCACTTGGTCGGAATCGTCCGCCCCTTCTTTTGCTCGTGCCAAAACGCCTGCGAGAGCTGATCGCGCGGTCCCAGTTCCATCGCCTTGAGGACCGGCGTCGCCGTTTCCGGGCCGAGGCCGTAATCCTGCAGGTAGCGGTAGCCGTCCTTGTTCACCAGGTACCCCCCCTCGCCGCGACAGGCCTCAGTCAGCAGGATTCCCGACCCGGGCAGCCCTGTCGGGTGGTACTGGACAAACTCCATGTCCTTGAGTGGCACGCCGGCACGGTACGCCATTGCCATGCCGTCGCCGGTTTTAATCGCGCCATTGGTGGTGAAGGGAAAGATCTTGCCGGCGCCGCCCGAGCATATGACGACCGCCTTGCCGTGGAACTGACGCATCTGGCCGGTCCGCATCTCGATCGCGGTGCAGCCGTAGCACGCCCCGTCATCGGTCAACAGATCGACCGTGTAATACTCATCAAACCGCTTTACGGACGGATACTTGATCGAGGTTTGGAACAGGGTGTGCAGCATGTGGAAGCCGGTCTTGTCGGCCGCAAACCACGTGCGCATGATCTTCATGCCGCCGAAGGGCCGGACCGCGACCTTGCCGGATGTTTCCCGGCTCCACGGGCAGCCCCAATGCTCCATGCGCAACAGTTCTTTCGGGATCTCGTTGACGAACAGGTCGACCGCGTCCTGATCGGTGAGCCAGTCACCACCGGAAACGGTGTCGTGGAAGTGGGACTCGAGACTGTCGTTATCCTTGATCACCCCGGCTGCGCCACCCTCTGCCGCGCACGTGTGGCTGCGCATCGGGTAGACCTTGGACAGGAGCGCGATCGACGTGGTCGGATCTGCCTCCGCAACGGCAATCGCCGCGCGCAGACCGGCGCCGCCGGCACCGATGATGATGACGTCTGCTTCGATGACTTGCATGGAGATCTCCCGTCGCCTCCCCCGTCGCAGGCAGCAATATAGCGGGAAGCGAAGCGATTGCCAGACGCGCGCTGCGTGCCGCAGGCAAAAAAACCGGGGCGCCGTTTACTGGACTAATAACGGCCAGACGATTGAACGCGCAGATTGAATTCCTGCGCCGGCCACGAGCCGCGCGCGGATCGCGCAACTTGAGTGGGCGACTTGAGTGTTCGCTGTGGTTCCGGACGCAGCCCGCAGCCGCTATACTCGCCCTTCGACTGCTTTGGTCGGGTCATCCTGCCCGTTAAGGTCCTGCCCGGGACCCGGAGTCGAACATGCGCGCCAAGACGACAGACAAAGCGTGGCTCGATTTCGTGCGCTGGTGCCGTGGTCATGGCTTGAAGGCGTTGCCAGCGCATCCGTGGACACTAGCCGCCTATGCCCGCTGGTGTGAGCCGCGGCTGAAGTATCCGCAGATCGCCCGCCACGTGATCGTGATCGCGCGCGCCCACCTGATGGCGTGCGTTCCGAGCCCGGACCGACATCCGATCGTCGCGCGAACGTTGAGCGTGATTGAGCAGCGGCATCGTGCGCCGGTGCGCGGGGCGGCCCTGTTCAAGATCGAGCCGCCGGGCAAGCCGCCGGGCAAGGTCAAGCCGCGCATCAGCAGGAAACAGGAGACCGCTGCGGCCAAACAGCCAGCGGCACGCCCAGCGCGCCTGCTGCGCATGGTGCCGCGGCTGACATCGCGCCGCCCCAGTACGCCTTAGCGCGGGCACGCTTAAGATGCCGTCACTGATGCAGCCGCCGGCGTCACTGGCCGGCGTCACTGGCCGGCGTCACTGGCCGGCGTCACTGGCCGGCGTCACTGGCCGGCGTCACTGGATGGTGACCGTCGTCGCGGCGGTGATCTCCTCGCGGCCATTCGGACCTGTCGCACGGCGCACGCGAACCTCGCCGGAATAGCGGCCGAGTACCCACCCCCCCGCACGCCGCTTGACGCCGCCGTAGACGAAGCGCCGGACCTGATTTTCGGCGACCTCGGTGGTGTGCTCGAACACAGGCGCCCCTTCGGGATCGCGGATCAGAAAGGCGATCGCGTCACCCGTACGGACGTTGAAAATGTCGGCCCACAGGACCAGCGCCGGGATGTCGGCCGTTAGCGTCGCGGGCGGCGTGCGGCCGTCACGAATGGCATCGATTTCGGGCGGCCCGGCGGCGAAGCCGGCGTTGTAGAGCGCGGTCGGTCGATACGGCAATGCCGCCGCCACCGTCTGCTGCCACAGGCCGCCGTCGCCGGCCCCACAGTCTTGGCTTCGCTCCGGGCCCGTGAAGGGATCGACGATGCTGCCCTGGTGTTCGAGCTGGAAGTGCAGATGCGGATGCTCGGTCATGCCGGAGAGGCCGACGAGCCCGAGCATGGCGCCGGCCTCCACGGTGTCGCCCGCCTTGACGGTCACCGAACCTTCGCGCAAGTGGCAATACTGGGTCGTCCAGCCGTCACCGTGATCGAGGCGAACGCCGTTGCCGCATTCGCGGCCGGCGACGCTCTCGCGCCCGAGGATGCGCACGTTGCGGTCGACGACGCCGTCGCGGCGGCCCAGCACCTTGCCCGCCGCAGCCGCACGGACGCCGACCCCTTCGCGCATGACGCCGAGGTCGCGCAGGGCGATGTCGGTCCCCTGGTGGCGGTTGACCGGAGGCTCGTTGTAGGTGGCGATGCCGCAGGCATAGTCGCGCACCCCGTCGCCAGGATCATGATCGACATAAGCCATTATCCAACAGCTCTCGCCGATCGTGCAATCGATCGGCAGCACCAGGCGCGGCGGTGCTGCTGCGGCCGCTCCGGCGCCGAGCGCGAGCGCCGCGATAACAAACGCCAGGGAGCGAGCAAGACGGTGCGGGCCGTGCGTCATCCGTTGGCTCCTCTTGCAGCGGAAGACACTCTACGCCAGCCGGACCGCACCGACAACCGGCACCTCCGACCAGCTGATTGCGGGACCGGGCCATGGCCTTGCCGGTTGCCAGAGGGGCGACTACACTTGGCATCCAGTCGGCGTGCGACCGCTTGCGCCGGCGCACCGTCCACCGGACCATCGCGCAGGGGAGAAAAGGGATGCAAGAACTGCAAGGCTACTACTTCGAGGACCTCAAGGAAGGCATGACCGCCATTTTCGGCAAGACCATCTCCGAGGCCGACATTTACACCTTCGCGGGTGTCTCCGGTGACACCAACCCGGTCCACCTGAACGAGGAATACGCCAAGTCGACGATGTTCAAGAGCCGGATCGCGCACGGGATGATCGGGGCGGCCTTTATCTCCGCGGTGCTCGGAACCAAGATGCCGGGGCCGGGCTGCATCTACGTCTCGCAAACGCTCAAGTTCCGCGCGCCGGTGCGCATCGGCGATACGCTGATGGCGCGGGTCACCATCAAGCGCCTGATTGCCGACAAGAAGTTCGCGGAGTGCGAAACCGTCTGCACCGTCGGCGACAAGAAGGTGATTGAGGGCGAAGCGCTCGTGATGGTGCCGTCGCGCGGCTAGGCACCCGGCGCCGGCCGCCGGGGCCAGCATCCGCATCACCGTCGGCCGGTCGTGCGGCGTGCCCTGCTGCAGAGAGGGCGATCCCGCGACCGGGCCCCGCGCGGTGCGTCGGGGAGAAAGCTCTTGACCGCGAGGAACGGCTTGCCGCACCTATCTGCCATGCCGGCCATGCGCTTGTTCCGCCATTACGAGAACCTGCCGTCCGACGTGCGCGGCGCGGCGGTGGCGGTCGGCAATTTCGACGGCGTCCACCTCGGCCATCGGGCCGTGATCGGCGAAGCGGGCCGGATTGCGCGCGCCAACGGCGTGCCGTGGATCGTGCTCACCTTCGAGCCGCATCCGCGCAGTCTATTTTGTCCCGCTGATCCCGCGTTCCGTTTGACGCCCGCGGACATAAAGGCGCGCGTCATCGCGACGCTGGGGCCGGATGCACTCGTCGTGGTTCCGTTCGACCGGGCCTTTTCGCAGATGAGTGCGCGCGCCTTCGTCGAGGCCGTCATCGTCCGCGGCCTCGCCGCCCGGCACGTGATTTGTGGCCACGACTTCGCCTTCGGCCACCACCGCAAGGGGACGCCGGAGCTGCTGCTCTGGCTCGGTGACGAGCTCGGCTTCGGCTTCACCTGCGTGCAGGAAGTGCGTGACGGCGACGGCGAAACCTACTCCTCGACGCGGATCCGGGCCGCGCTGCGGGCGGGCGACATCGCGACCTGCAGCCGCCTGATGGGCCGCCCGTTCGAGATCGAAGGCGCGGTCGAGGCCGGCGACCAGCGTGGTCGCCGCATCGGCTTCCCCACCGCCAACATCGGCCTCGGCAGTTATGTGCGCCCGGCCAAGGGCGTCTATGCCGTCCGCGCCGCCCGCACGGATGCGCCGGTGCCGGTCTGGATCGACGGCATTGCCAACATCGGCCGGCGGCCGACGTTCGACGGCGATGAGGTCCTGCTCGAGGTGCACCTGTTCGATTGCGCGCCTGATCTGTACGGCTGCACGCTGCGGGTCCAGCTGATCGCCTTTCTCCGCCACGAGCGCAAATTCGAGGGCATCGAGGCCCTGCAGCGGCAGATCGGGCATGATGTCGCCGAGGCGCGGCGGGTGCTGACCGGGGCAGCGGCGGAGCTGGCGCCGGCACGGACCGGCAGCGCATGACGTGAACAGAAGCAAATTCCCGTGAATTACAAATCGACGATTTTCCTGCCGCGGACCGACTTCCCGATGAAGGCGAACCTGCCCAAGCGCGAGCCGGAGATCCTTGCCCGGTGGCAGGCAAGCGGCCTTTACGGGCGCCTGCGCCGCCAGTCCGCCGGCCGGGAGAAGTTCATCCTCCACGATGGGCCGCCCTACGCCAACGGCCATCTCCACATCGGCCACGCGCTGAACAAGATCCTCAAGGACGTCATCAACCGCTCGCAGCAGATGCTGGGCAAGGATGCGCCATACGTGCCGGGCTGGGATTGCCACGGGCTGCCGATCGAGTGGAAGATCGAGGAACGCTACCGCGCGGGCGGACGCAACAAGGACGACGTGCCCGTCGTCGAGTTCCGGCGCGAATGCCGGGAGTTCGCACAAACCTGGATCGATGTCCAGCGCGAGGAGTTCCGGCGCCTAGGTGTCGAGGGCGATTGGGCGCAGCCGTACTCGACGATGACGTTCGCAGCCGAGGCTGCGATCGTGCGCGAGCTTGGCCGCTTCCTCATGAGCGGCGCCTTGTTCCGCGGCGCCAAGCCGGTGCTGTGGTCGGTGGTCGAGCGCACGGCGCTGGCGGAAGCAGAAGTCGAGTACCACGACCACACCTCGACCACGATCTTTGTCGCCTTTCCGGTCGTCACGCCCGCGTGCGCGATGCTCGCCGACGCGGCGATCGTGATCTGGACGACGACGCCCTGGACCATCCCCGGCAACCGGGCGATCGCGTATGGGGCCGACGTCGCTTATGCCGTGTTCGAGGTGACCGACCCGGGATCATGCGCCGCGGCTGCGGCCGGCACCCGCCTCGTCGTTGCCGAGGCGCTGGCGGCGCGGGTGCAGGCGGAGGCGCGCATCGGCGCGTGGTCGTGCCTCGGCACGCTGCCGGGCAGCGCGCTTGCCGGCACGATCTGCCGCCATCCCCTTGCCGGCCGCGGCTACGACTTTCCGGTGCCCTTGCTGCCGGCCCATTTCGTCGACATCGAGACCGGATCGGGGTTCGTTCACATCGCCCCCAGCCACGGCGCCGACGACTGGGAGCTGGGCCAGCGCCACGGTCTGCCCGTTCCCGACCTGGTCGGCGGCGACGGCGTGTTTCTCGATCGCGTTCCCCTGTTCGCCGGCCGCACGGTGTTGACGCCGGCCGGCAGAGACGGCGATGCGAACGGCGCCGTGCTCGCGATGCTCGGAGAAGCGAAGGCGCTGCTCGCCGCCGGCAAGCTTGTCCACAGCTATCCCCATTCCTGGCGCTCGAAGGCGCCGCTGATTTTCCGTAACACGCCGCAGTGGTTCATCAGCATGGAGCGGACCGGCCTGCGCGAGACCGCGCTGGCGGCGGTCGACGCCACCCGTTTCGTGCCGAAAACGGGACAGAACCGCCTGCGCGGCATGATCGAAACCCGGCCCGACTGGTGCATCTCGCGCCAGCGCGCCTGGGGTGTGCCGATCGCCGTTTTTGTCGACAAAAAGACCGGCGCGCCGCTGCGCGATGCGGCCGTCATCGAGCGCATCGTTGCGGCCTTCGCGGCGGAAGGCGCCGACGCCTGGTTTACCTCCGAGCCGTCCCGCTTCCTCGGGCCCGGGTATGATCCGGCCGACTACGAGCAGGTCACCGATATCCTCGACGTCTGGTTCGATTCCGGCTGTACGCACAGCTTTGTCCTCGAACAGCGAGCCGATCTCGCCTGGCCGGCCAGCCTCTACCTTGAGGGCAGCGACCAGCACCGCGGCTGGTTCCACTCCTCGCTGCTGGAATCGTGCGGCACGCGCGGCCGCGCACCGTATGACGCGGTTCTGACGCACGGCTTCGTGATGGCCGAAGATGGCCAGAAGATGTCGAAATCGCTCGGCAACATCGTCTCGCCCCAGGACGTTATCGAGCGCCACGGCGCCGATGTGCTGCGGTTGTGGGTACTGGCCTCGGACTATTCCTCCGACCTGCGGATCGGCCCGGAAATCCTGAAGCAGCAGGCTGACATCTACCGCCGCATTCGCAACACCTTGCGGTTTCTGCTCGGCAACCTTGACGGTTTCGAGGAATGGGAACGTCTCCCGTACGACCGGCTGCCGGAGCTCGAGCGCTGGGTCCTGCACCGGCTGACCGAGCTCGATGCCGCGCTACGACAGGCGTGCGATGACTTCCTGTTTCACCCGCTGTTTGCCGAGCTGCATGGCTTCTGCACGGTCGACCTGTCCGCCCTCTACCTCGATGTCCGCAAGGACAGCCTCTATTGCGACCCCGCCGATTCGATGCGCCGGCGCGCGACCCGCACGGTCCTCGATCGGATCTTCGACTGCCTGACCGCATGGTTGGCGCCGTTCCTCTGCTTTACCGCCGAGGAGGCTTGGCTGGCGCGGCCGCGTGGCGGCGACGGCGCAAGTGTGCACGAGCGCCTGTTCCCGGTGCTGCCGCAAGCTTGGCGCGATGACGGGCTGGCCGCCAAGTGGGGGGCTGTGCGGTGCCTGCGCCGGGTGGTGACCGGGGCGATCGAGGTTGAGCGCGCCGCCAACCGCCTGGGCGCCAGCCTGCAGGCGCACCCGGTGATCTATGCCAGCGAGGAGTTCAGGCAAGCCGCCCACGGCGTCGATTTGGCCGAACTGTGCATCACGTCGGCGGCCGAGCTTACCGATGCGCCGGCGCCGGAGACCGCTTATCGGCTCCCCGATGTCGAGGGCGTTGCCGTCGTCGTCCAGCGCGCGCAAGGGGAAAAGTGCGAGCGCTGCTGGCAGGTTCTGCCGGAGGTCGGCACCATTGCCGAAGCGCCCGGTGTCTGCGGGCGGTGTGCAGACGCCGTTCGACGCCACCGCGCCGCGGCCGAATAGGGGCGGCGCCGGTGTCGGAGCGGGCTTTGGGCGCGCCGGCGCGGCTGGGCTTTGTGAGTGCGCTCGTTGTCCTGATCCTCGATCAGCTGAGCAAGTGGTGGATCCTCGCGATCGTCATGCAGCCGCCGCGCGTGATCGAGATCACGCCGTTTTTCAACCTCGTTCTCGGCTGGAATAGGGGCATCAGCTTCGGCCTGTTCGGCGGTGACGGCGTCCTGAACGCTTGGGTGTTGCCGCTGCTGGCAGCTGCCGTCGTTGCGCTGGTGACGTACTGGCTCATGCGGGCGCAGACGCGTGCGATTGGTATCAGCCTCGGTCTGATCATCGGCGGCGCCGTCGGCAATATCATCGATCGGCTGCGGCTGGGGGCAGTGGTGGATTTCCTCGACGTTCACGCCTTCGGCTTCCATTGGCCGGCGTTCAACGTCGCCGATTCTGGCATCACCGTCGGTGCTGCTGTGATGATCGTCAGCTCCTTGCTCGGCGACAACGACGCGCGTACAAGAATGAAGAAAAGCGCAGAGGGAAGGGAATGAACACGGTGCGCGCAATGCGTCTTTTGCTTGGTGTTGCCGTTGCGGTAACGCTCACCGCGTGTGAAAACACGAAAGCCATGCTGGGCCAAGGCAAACGCTCCCCTGATGAATACGCCGTTTATTCCCGGGTGCCGCTGAGCCTGCCGCCGGAATACGGCTTGCGGCCACCGGGGGCGGCGGGCGGGCCGGTTGCCAGCCAGCCGGGAACGCCTACGAGCGACGCCAGAAATGTCCTCCTCGGGCTCGAGCCGGGCGGGCGCGTGGCGGGGGTCCCATCGGCTGGAAGTGAGGGTGTCTCGGGCGGCACGCTGGCGCTGCTTGAGCGCACCGGCGGTCTGCGCGCCGACCCCGCCATCCGCAGCCGGATCAATCGCGAAACGACCGTCCTCGCCGAGGTCGATCAGAGCTTTAGCGAGCGCCTGATGTTCTGGCGTTCGCCCTCGGAGTACGGGACCGTTGTCGATCCGAACGAGGAAGCGAAGCGCATTCGCGAGAATCAGGCGCTCGGCAAGCCCGTCACGGAAGGGCGGACGCCGACGATCGCACGGCGCAAGCGGGCACTGCTCGAGGGCATCATCAACTGAGCGTAAGCCGCAGCGTGCGGATCACCGGCTGAAAGTTACCCTGGTGCCTCGCGCGGCGGGACCCCACGTTTTGGGGACCGCTCTTCATCGGTTCGAGGGACCGCTGGTGACAGCAAACACTTCGCACGGAGCGCCCGCGGGTTTTCGCATTCGCTGGGCGCTGATCCTTGCCTTCACGCTGCTTCTGCCGCTCGGGCGGCTGGCCGCGGCTCACGCGGCCGTATTCAGCCCGGAGACGTTCACCCTCGCCAACGGCCTGCAGGTGGTCGTGATCCAGAACCGGCGCGCGCCGGTCGTGACCCACATGGTGTGGTACAAGGTCGGTGCGGCCGATGAGCCGGCCGGCCAGTCGGGCCTCGCCCACGTGCTCGAACACCTGATGTTCAAGGGAACCCCCACCGTCCCCGACGGCGTCTTTTCGCAACAGGTGGCCCGCAACGGGGGCGAGGACAACGCGTTCACGTCCCACGATTACACGGCCTATTTCCAGAACATCGCCAACGACCGCTTAGGCCTGGTGATGGAGCTGGAGGCCGACCGCATGCGCAACCTGACGCTCTCCGATGCGCAGGTCGCGGGCGAGATCAATGTCGTCCTGGAGGAGCGGCACCAGAGGGTTGACAACAACCCGGCCGCACTCCTGGGCGAACGAACGAACGCGGTGTTATTCCTCAACAGTCCCTACCGGCGACCGGTGATCGGCTGGGAGCACGAAGTCCGCGGCCTCACGCGCCCGCAGATTTTGGCCTTTTACCGCCGCTGGTATCACCCGGGGAATGCGATCGTGGTCGTTGCCGGTGACGTCAGTATCGACGAGGTGCGGCCGCTGGCCGAGCGCATCTACGGAGCGATCCCTGCCGCCGCAGCGGCCGAACGGCCGCTTGTCGAGGAACCGCCGCCGCTCGCGGCCCGGCGGGTGAGCCTGGACGACCGCCGCGTCACCCAGCCGGCCTGGAGCCGCCATTATTCGGCCCCCAGCGCGCGCTCGGGCGACGGGCGCGAGGCAGCGGCGCTGGAGGTCTTGGCAGCGGTTCTCGGCGACGGCGCAACGAGCCGGCTTTACCGTTCCCTGGTTGTTGACGGCGGCCCCGCCGTTTCCGCCGGTGCCATGTATGATCCGACTCTGCGCGGGCCGTCGCGATTCACCATCAGCGCCAGCCCACGGCAGGGGGTACCACTGAGCGCAATCGAGACCGCCGTCGAGACGGTCGTCCGAACGGCGCGTGACGGCGACCTTGCGGCGGAAGATGTCGAGCGGGCCAAGAAACGCTTGATGGCCGAAGCCGTCTACGCGCGGGACTCGCTCTCCCATGGGGCGCATGCGCTGGGCGAAGCGCTCAGCATCGGCTTGCCGATCACTTACGTCGAGGAATGGCCGCAGGCGATCGCGGCCGTCAGCCGGGATGATGTGATCGCCGCTGCCCGCTCCGTCCTTGATGACGCGCACGCGGTCACCGCGCTCTTGCCGGCAGCGGGGCGCGAAAACGGCGAAGGGGGTCAGACGGCGCGGACCGCGGGAGAGGCGCAATGAGCGGCCTGCTGCGACGGCTAACGCTGCTGATCGGTCTCGTGTTCATCGGCGCGACGCCCGCAGGCGCTGCAACCGACATCCAGCGTATTGTCAGCGGTGGTGTGGAGGCCTGGCTGGTGGAGGACCATACAGCCCCGGTCATCTCGCTGAGCCTCGCGTTTCGTGGCGGCGCGGCCCTTGATCCGCCGGGCAAGGAAGGCTTGGCGCAGCTCGCCACCACCATACTGGATGAAGGGGCGGGTGATCTCGACTCCCAGGCCTTTCAACGCCGGCTCGAGGACCTTGCCATCGAGCTCAGTTTCGAGGTCGATCGCGATGCGTTTTATGGCCACCTGCGCACACTCGCCGCGAATCGCGACGAGGCCTTCACCCTTTTGCGCATGGCGCTCAGCCGCCCGCGCTTCGATGCCGAGCCGATGGAGCGCATGCGCAACCAGCTGCAGGCACGCCTTCGGCGGGCGGAAGAGGACCCGCGTACGCTCGCCCAGCGCCGCCTGTTTGCCACGGTGTTTCCACAGCATCCTTACGGGCGGCCGGTCGAGGGCACGCATGAGGGCCTCGCTGCGGTGACCGCCGACGACCTGCGAGGCTTTGTGACACGACGCCTCAGCCGCGATGCGCTGGTCATCGGCGTCGTCGGCGCTGTCACGGCTGCCGACGTCCAGGCGCTGCTCACGGCGCTGGCGCGCGATCTGCCGGCGGCGGGAACGCCCCCCGCGATCGCCGATGTTGCCGCGGCGGTCGTCCCGGAGACGATTGTCACGATGCCGGCGCGCCAGGCTGCGGTTGTTTTCGCACAGGCGGGCCTCAAGCGGAGCGATCCCGATTTCATCGCTCTCACGGTGGTCAATCAGGTTCTTGGCGGCTCGGGCCTTACTGCACGTCTGTTCGAGGAAGTGCGCGAGAAGCGGGGCCTCGCGTATGGCATCTACACGACGCCACTGCCGTTCGATCATAGCGCCCTGATCCTGGGCGCGGCCGGTACCGCCAACGAGAGGGTCGGCGAAACGGTTGCGGTGATTCGCGACGAATGGCGGCGGCTCGCCCGCGAGGGCCTGACCGAGGCCGAGCTCGCAGATGCAAAACGCTACCTGACCGGATCCTACCCCTTGCGTTTCACTGCCAGCGGTCCGATCGCGCACATGCTGGTCGCAATTCAGCTCGATCACTTAGGGATCGATTACATCAACCGGCGCAACGGCTTGATTGAGGCCGTGACGTTGGCGGATGCGAACAGGGTGGCGACGCGCCTGTTCGATCCCGCTCGGCTGAGTGTGGTCATCGCCGGCGGCCTCTGAGCTTTTTTCGCAACAGCACGGCGCGGATGTCGGCAGGCCCCCGTTGGGGAGTGCGAATCCCTCCAATTTGCTGCTATTTCTCGTCGAGTGTAACGCCTATCACAGCGTGGCCATGGCTGGTCGCGTATCAAGGTTGAGGATGGTCGGCATTGCGCTGTCTTGCGGGTGGTAGAGGTGAGCCGTGAACAAGGCCTCGTGCAAACAGGTGTTGACGGAATATGTGTTGCCGCTCGTGTTCATCAGTCTCTTTTTCGGTTTGGCGGCCGCATGGCCGTTCGACTGGCTGTCTGCGCCAACGGCAGCAACCAAGGCCGTGCCGGAGACCAAGCAGGACGTGAAGCGTCCCGCGGGCATAAAAGAGGACCGGACGCTTGCCGATGGCGCCCCGATGATCGGCGCCGTCACCAGCAAGCCGGGCGCCATCACCCGCTAGCCTGACGAACGAGCGCAAACCTCTGGTATCGGCTGTCGTGTAAGTCTCCGGAGACCTTGAGGGAAAAGGCTTCAGGGCGCGCTGGCGTCGAGGCCCATCTGCCAGAAGCCGGTCTCCAGCCGCGTCGCCTGGGTGAAGGTCGTCACGAGCGCCGGCAACCGGGCCGGGCTCCCGCGGCGGCTGAACAAATCATCCATCTGCCGACTGTGGGCGCGCGCAACCGACTGGTAGTCGGCGCCAGCGTACATGGCGATCCAGGCGTGGTAGGGATTGCCGCCGATCACCGTTGACGGGTCTGCCGCCAGGGTCTGGCCTATCTCCGCGTAGCCGAGGATGCACGGCGCCAGTGCCACCTGCAGGTCGAGGAGATCGCCCGCGAGGCCGCGCTCCAGCACGAAGCGGGTGTAGGCGAGCGTCGCCTCAGCCTCCTCGGCTACCGCCATCTCGGCCTCGCTCAAGCCCCAGCCGCGGCAGTAGTCGACATGCAGGCGCATCTCCTGATCGATCATCGCGGACAGGCCGCAAGCGGCGGCGCGGATATCGGCAATCGTCTCGGCCTTGAACGCGGCCAAGCCATAGGCGCGCGCGAAATGGATGAGGAACAGGTAGTCCTGGCTCAAGTAGCGGCGAAAGCAGCGCTCATCGAGCGTTCCGGCGGCGAGCAGGCAGACGAACGGGTGGCCGATGAAGGCGCGCCAGGATTGCCCGCAGGCGGCGCGCAGGTGCGCGAAGAGGGACCAATCGTCGTCGGCAGCGGCCATGGACGTTCAGCGCCTCGTCAGCTTCCCGCCATCATGTTGCGGGCGCCGGCCGGCAGGGTGACGGTGAGGCCATCCAGGTCGTCCGTCATCCGGATCTGGCAGCCGAGACGCGAGGTGTGTGTCAACCCGAATGCCAGATCCAGCATATCCTCCTCCTCCTCGGTCGGTGGATCGAGCCGGTCGTACCATTCCGTATCGACGATCACGTGGCACGTGGAGCATGCGAGCGAGCCTTCGCACGCCCCTTCCAGGTCGATGTCGTTGCGGTGTGCAATCTCCAGCACCGACAGCCCCAGCGGGGCCTCGACCACCTTGCGGGTCTTCCCGTCCGGCGCGATGAACGTCATCTTCGGCATTACGCAGGCCTGCCTTTATTGGTTTCTGATGTGACTGCGTGTCCCCCCGTCGCGGCGGGCCCGCCGCGGGCGCAACCTGCGCTCAGATGTGGAACGACTCGCCGCAGCCGCAGCGGCCCTTCTCGTTCGGATTGCGGAACACGAATCCCGCTTCAAGCTTGCTCTCAACGTAATCCATTTCGGTGCCGAAGATGAACATCGTCGCCTTCGGATCGATCAGGAGTGTGACGCCATGTGCTTCCACCACCTCGTCGAGCGGCCCCTTGGCATCAGTGACTTCGAGCGAATAGGCCATCCCCGAACAGCCACGGGTGCGCACGCCGATCCGGAGCAGCCCGGCAGCTGTCCCCTTTTCGGCCAGGATCGCCTTGACCCGCGCCGCTGCGGCCGGTGTCACGGTGATGGGCTGCTGAATTCGAGTCCCGATCGCGGGCATCCTCACCTCACTTCAAAAACGTCTATAAGAGTCATGGCGAACCGGCAGGGCCAATTTCAAGGGCCTCTGCTGCATTCGTCCATGCCGGCTGCGCGCGGGTGCTGAGGCGCTGCACGGCGGCAACAATGCGCTCGCAGGCGTAATCAACCTCGGCCCGAGTTGTAAAGCGGCCGAGGCCGATCCGCACGCTGGTGCGTGCAGCCGTTTCGCCGATGCCGAGCGCCCGCAAGACATAGGACGGCTCGACCGCGGCCGAGGTACACGCCGATCCGGTCGAGATCGCGATGTCCGGCAGCGCCGCCACCAGCGCTTCGGCATCGCCGATGGCGGGGAAGCTGATGTTGAGGTTGCCAGGCAGGCGCGCCGTCGCCGCACCATTGAGGTGCACACCCGGCAGCGCGCAGCTGAGCCGGCGCCAGAGGTGGTCGCGCAGGGTGCCGATCCGTTGCGCGTCGGCCGCCATTTCGTCGCGCGCGATGCGGCAGGCGGCACCGAAGCCGACGCACAGCGGCGTCGCCAGGGTGCCCGAGCGCAGGCCGCGCTCCTGGCCGCCGCCGCTGAGCAGAGGGTCGAGCCGAACGCGTGGCCGCCTGCGCACATAAAGCGCGCCGATCCCCTTCGGCCCATAGATCTTGTGCGCGGACAGACTCATCAGGTCGATGCCCATGGCCTCGACGTCGAGCGGGATTTTGCCCAACGCCTGCGCCGCGTCGGTATGAAAGAGGACGCCGCGGGCGCGGCACAAGCGGCCGATCGCCGCCAGCGGCGGCACGACGCCGATCTCGTTGTTGGCGGCCATCACCGAGACCAGGACGGTGCGCGGGCCAATCGCGCCATCCAACCGTTCGAGATCGATCACGCCGTCGGCCTGGACGGGCAAAACGGTCACCGTGAAGCCGTCGGCGGCGAGGCTGGCGCAGCTTTCGAGCACGCACTTGTGCTCGGTGGCGCAGGTGACGATGTGGTCGCGCTCGCCCCGGTGGAAGCGTGCCGCACCCTTGATCGCGAGGTTGTTGGCCTCGGTTGCGCCGGAGGTGAAGATGATCTCCCGCGCGCTCGCCCCGATGAGGGCCGCGATCTCGGCGCGCGCTTTCTCGACCGCCACGCGGGCGGCGCGACCGAAGGCGTGCGCCTGCGAATGCGGGTTGCCGAAGACGTCGGTGAAAAACGGCAGCATTGCCTCGACCACGCGTGCGTCGGTGGGCGTCGTTGCCTGATAATCGAGGTAGACCGGCGTCGGCGGAGGTGCGGCTGGTGTCATGCGGGCCTCTTGCGGCGAACGCAGCGCGTGTCCGGTCAGCGGCCGGCTGCCGCCAGTTCGGCTTGCGGCCGCGCCATGAATCCGCGGCTGACCGCCGGCACCCGCTTGGCGCAGACGTCGGCCAGCGTCACTGCGCTCAAAAAAATGTGGATCTGCCGGCCCAGCTCCTCCCACAGATCGTGCGTCAGGCAATGGCCGCGGCGCGAATGGCATCCGTTTGAGGCGCCCGGCGTGCACCGAGTGGCCGCGAGCGGTTCGTCGACGGCAAGCACAATGTCGGCAATGCGCACCAGCGCCGGATCGCGGGCGATGCGATAACCGCCGCCGGGGCCGCGCACGCTGCTGACAAGGCCCGCCCGTCGCAGCCGCCCGAACAGCTGCTCAAGGTAGGACAGCGAAATCTCCTGCCGCTGCGCCACATCGGCAAGCGGAACCGGTTTGCCGATATCGGCGACGGCAAGGTCGGCCATCGCCATCACCGCATACCGTCCCTTGGTGCTCAGTCTCACAGGTAACCTCCTCCATTGAAGCTGACGCCCGCTCAGGCGCGCGCCTTGTCGCCAACGCTCTGCATGATCGCCCTCGCCACACGGGTCTCGCTCTCCACCGGCGGCAGCGGACCCCCCCGTTCGATCTGTTGCAGGCGGTCTTCGAGTTCAACCACACGATCGATCAACACGTTCACCTGCCCACGCAGGGCATCGATGCAATTAACGATCGGATCCGGGCAACCGGAGGGCGTGCCGTAGGCGGCGAAGCGCGCGGCCTCGGTGCGGTCGCGCGGCATCATCACGTGCGCAGGAATGCCGACCGCGGTCAGCCCCGGCGCCAAGTCGCGCGTCACCACCGAGTTGGCGCCGACGCGGGCCCCTTCGCCAATGGTGATCGGTCCCAGCACCGCCGCGCCGGAGCCGAGAATGACCCCCGATTGCAGCGTCGGATGGCGCTTGACGTTGACCTGGGCGCGCGAGTCAACCGACGGCGCGATGCCGCCGAGCGTCACCCCCTGATAGAGCGTCACGTCGTCACCGATCTCCGAGGTCTCGCCAATGACCACCCCGTGGCCGTGATCGATCACGAAGCGGCGGCCGATCGTCGCGCCGGGGTGGATTTCGATCCCGGTCAGCCAGCGGCTGAATTGTGAAAGCACGCGTGCCAACAAATAGCGCCGCCATCGCCACAGCCGATGTGCGATCCGGTGCAGGACGATCGCGTGAAAGCCGGGATAGCACAACAGGATTTCCAGCCGCGAGCGGGCAGCCGGGTCGCGAGCGACGAAAGCGGCGAGGTCTTCGTGAAGCCTCTTGAAAACCATTGGGCTCTCATTATGTTACACGCCCATCCGCCGACGCACAGAATGAGCAACTTTTAATCGGGACGCGGCGCGAGATATAAGATGCCCTACTAATTTTATCAAGATTGTCCGGCTCCATGGCGTTCCGCAACCGGCGCCGTGGCAGAGCATGGATTGGCGCTGAGGGGAAAAACCTCCGCGATGGGATAGCGAGATCAAGGTTAGCGAGTTCATGCCGGAGATCATCTTCAACGGAACCGAAGGGCGGCTGGAGGGGCGCTACCACCACTCCCGCCGGCCAGGCGCGCCAGTTGCGCTGGCGCTGCATCCGCACCCGCTGCAGGGCGGAACGATGAACAACCGGGTGGTGTTCGCCCTGTTCCACGCCTTCCAGCGCCGCGGCTTTTCCGTCCTGCGGTTCAACTTTCGCGGCGTCGGACGCTCGCAAGGGCGCTTCGACAGCGGCCCCGGTGAGCTCAGCGATGCGGCGGCCGCGCTCGACTGGATGCAGAGCGTCAATCCCGGCGCATCCGGCTGCTGGATCGCCGGCTATTCGTTCGGCGCCTGGATCAGCATGCAGTTGATGATGCGCCGGCCGGAGATCAGCGGCTTTCTGTCGATCGCGCCGCCGGCAGGTTCGCTCGATTTCACCTTCCTCGCACCGTGCCCGGCGTCCGGATTGATCGTGCACGGCGACCGCGACGACGTCGTGCCGATCGACCCGGTCGAGAAACTGGCGAAGAAGCTCGGCAGCCTGCGCACGGTCTCGGTCCAGTACCGTGTCATCAGCGGTGCCGATCACTTCTTCGCCGGCCACATGCCGGATCTGGTGCGCACCATCGACGAATATCTCGACCGCACCCTTACCGCCGTCGCGTAAGCTCTGAGTGCAACGGGCGCGCGCGAAGCCAAGGCACCGCCGGCCGGATGTGAGCGCCGCCGCTGCGGCCGCTCAAACTACAACTCGACCAGCCGGTTCGGCAGTTCGTTGCGGTCGTCCGGGCGCCACGGGCAAGGCCCCGCCATCGCCTGCGCGCAGCCCTCGATCGCCTGAACAAAACCGTCGGCAACACGGCCGGCACGGATCGCCTGAGTGAAGTCGGCAATGATACGCTCCCACACGTCCGCACCGACGTGGGCGTGCACGCCGCGGTCGGCCAGGATCTCGACGTAGTGCTCGGCGACGGCGACGAACAGCATCACGCCGGTGCGATCCTTCGTCGAGGACAGGCCGAGTTCGAGGAACTGCTCGCGCGCCAGACGGCGGGCACGCAGGACCTTCTCCGCCTTCGGGACCAGCGCCATGCGCACCGGCCGCCACTGCAGGATCAGCGCTGCGCCGATGAACAGCACGACCTGGCCGGCATAGAACTGGACGTGGCTGAAGTCGACCGGCAGCAGAAGCCAGGGCCCGGACAGGAGAAAGGCCAGCGCGGCAGCCGCCAGGATCGGCACATGCCGGTAGTCATCGGCCCTGGCGGCAATCACCGTTACGAACTCACCCGCTGTCTGCCGCTCGGCGGCTGCAACCGCCGCCTCGATGCGGGCGCGATCCTGAGCACTCAAGAATGCCATCGTTCACCAGCTCCCCGACGAGCCGCCGCCGCCGAAGCTGCCGCCGCCACCGCTGAACCCGCCACCGCCGAAACCACCACCGCCGAAGCCGCCACCGCCGAAGCCGCCGCCCCGGCCGCCGCCGCCGATCCCCATCCCCCGCTGCGAGGCCCAGATCACGAACACGAACAGCGCGAACATCAAGAACAGGGCAAGCGGGCTCGCCTCGTCCTGCCGCTCCTCGATCCGCTTTGCGGCTGCCGGCGCGTCGGGCGCGTCACCGGTGAGCGTCTTGAGGATGGCGCCGGTGCCGGCGACGATGCCGGGCCCCATCTGTCCGGACCGGAATGCCGGGACGATGATCGTCTCGATGATGATGCGCGAAACGGCATCGGTCAGCACCCCTTCCAGGCCATAGCCAACCTCGATCCGCATTGCGCGCTCGGCAGGTGCTACGATCAGGAGTGCGCCGTTGTTCTTGCCCTTCTGGCCGATCTGCCAGTGGCGGCCGAGCTGGTAGCCGTAGTCCTCGATCGGCACGCCGTGCAAGCTTGGCAGGGTGACCACCACCACCTGGTTGGTGGTCGCCTCTTCGTGCGCTTTCAGCGCCTGCTCCAGGCTTGCCCGCTCGGCCTCGGTCAACAACGCCGCACCATCGACCACGCGGCCGGTGAGTTGAGGGAAGTCGAGGGCGACGGCCGCAAGCGCCGCGACGAGGACCAGCAGTGCCGCGAGCGCTGCCGCGGCCCGCGCGTGAACGACGCCGCCAACGCGCATCACCGCACCTACCGGAACTTCACCTGCGGCACCTGGGTTGCCTCCTCGGCGATCGTGAATGCCTGCATCGGCATGGAGTCGGAGTAGAGGATCCAGTGCCAGAAGCGGCCAGGGAACGTCCGAAGTTCGGTGTTGTACACGCGCACGGCCTCGATGTAGTCGCGTCGGGCGACCGCGATCCGGTTCTCTGTGCCCTCGAGCTGCGATTGCAGCGCGAGGAAGTTCTGGTTCGCCTTCAGGTCGGGATAGCGCTCGACGACCACCAGGAGCCTGCTCAACGCCGAGCCGAGCGCCGCCTGGTTCTGCTCGAAGGACTTGAACGCCGCCTCGTTGGTGAGGATGTTGTCGGGCAATTGCGTCTGCGCCACCTTGCTGCGGGCCTGAACCACCGCTTCCAGGGTCTCGCGCTCGAAGTCGGCCGCACCCTTGACCGTCTCGACCAGGTTAGGGATCAGGTCGGCGCGGCGCTGGTACTGGTTCAGTACCTGCGACCAGGCCGCCTTGGCTTGCTCATCGAGGGTCGGGATCGTGTTGACCCCGCAGCCGGTGAGCAACAGCGTCATGGCGCCGATCAGCGCCAGGAGTGGCCCGCGGCGGCGCCGCGCGTTTACAAAGACAGCTCCGATCATCGCTTGTTCTCCCCATCCTTTGCTGGACCGCACGAACCGGCTTAACCCGGAGATATGGCCAGAGATATGGCCAGAGATATGGACTGCCCCCATGAGCGCCTCAACCGCCGAACACCCGCATCAGCCGGTTCCACAAGCTCGGCTCGTGCGGCTTGCCGGCGCGGGCCTCGCGCGGCTCGTCTGCGGCCGGCCGCGGTTCGGCTGCCGGCGGCTGGGCCAGGCTCGGCAGCGGCCGAACGGGAAGCTTCGCATGCGCCTCTGCCATGATGGCGCGCCAGAGCTGCGCCGGCAGGCCGCCACCGGTGACACTCTTCATCGGCGTATCATCGTCGTTGCCGACCCAGACGCCGGTCACAAGGTCGGCGGAGAAGCCGACGAACCAGGCATCGCGGAAATTCTGGCTGGTTCCGGTCTTGCCGGCGATCGGCCGGCCGAAATTGGCTGTGCGGCCGGTGCCGGACTTGACCGTCTGCACCAGCATCGCTGTGACCGCCGCCGCATCTGCCGGCGCGAGGACCCTGCCGAGGCCTGAGCCAGCGCGGACGTAAAGGGCGTGGCCGCTGGCATCGTGAATGCTCTCGATGCCGAATGGCCAGACGCCGTAGCCGCCATTAGCGAGCGATGCATAGGCGCCGGTCAGCTCGACAAGGCTGATTTCGCTGGTCCCAAGGGCGAGGCTCGGTGTCACCTGCAGCCCGGCCGTCACCCCTAAGCGTCGGGCGACATCGACAATCCGCTCGGCACCGGCATATTCGCCCACCTGCACCGCGACGGTGTTGATCGACTCGGCCATGGCCTGCGTCAAGGTTACGCTGCCGCGGTACCGGCCGGTGAAGTTGCGCGGCTGCCAGCCGGCGACCCGCACCGGCGCATCCTCAAACCGGGCGTCCGGTCTGAGGCCCGCCTCCAGGCCGGCAAGGTAGACGATCGGCTTGAAGGCCGAGCCGGGCTGGCGATAAGCGCTGGCGGCGCGATTGAAGGATGACTTCCAGTAGTCATGGCCGCCCACCATCGCCCGCACCGCGCCATCGGGTGCGAGCACGACCACGGCGGCTTGCCCGACGCCGGACTCCACTGCGGGTGCGCTATTCAAGAACTTGTCCGCGCGCTCCTCGGCGAGCGTTTGCAGGCTCGAATCGAGCGTCGTCCGCACAAGCAAGTCGCGATCGGGGGCACTCGCATATTGGCCGACCTGGGCGATCACCCAGTCGACGAAGTAGCGGCCGATCTGCGGCTGGCGGCGGATGCTGGTGGTGCTTTCGCCTTGCGCCAGCGCAGCCTTCGCATCGGCCGGCGCAAGGAAGCCGACCTCGAGCATGCGGGCGATCACCGTGCGCGCCCGCGCGTGCGCGCCCTCGGGGTTGCTGATCGGGTTGTCGCGCGACGGCGCCTTCAGGAGGCCGGCCAGCAGTGCCGCCTGATAGGTCGTCACCTTGGTCGCCGGCCGGTCGAAGAACTTGCGCGCCGCCGCGTCGACGCCGTAGGCGCCGGCGCCGAAGTAGGCGCGGTTGAGGTAGATGGCGAGGATCTGATCCTTGGAGAACTTCTGCTCCAGCCACAGCGCCAGCAGGACCTCCTGGAACTTGCGTTTGAGCGAGCGCTCAGGGGTGAGGAACAGGTTCTTCGCCGCTTGCTGGGTGATGGTGCTGCCGCCCTGGACCACCGTGCCGGCGCGCAGGTTGGCGACCAGCGCACGGCCGATGCCGATCAGATCGAAGCCGAAATGGTCATAGAAGCGCCGGTCCTCGGTCGCGATCACCGCCTTCGGCAGCGCCGGCGGCAGGTCCGCGACCGTCACCACGCGGCCGTAGTATTCGCCGACCGTGGCCAGCTCGCGGCCGTCGGCGGCAAGCACGCGAATCGATGGCTGCCGGGTTGGCGCTGCTGCCAGGTCGACATCGGGCAAGGTGGCGCCATACCACGCCAGCAGGCCGCCCACGGCAATGATCGCCCAGATCGCAGCGACGCTGAGCCACTTCGCCAGCGGCCGCAACAGCCGCGCCTGTCGTTGCGCCGGAACAGCCTCGTCTCGTACGGGCACCTGCGGCCCTTCTCCTCCGGAGATCCTCGGGCTGATCGCGTAATAGCAGCTTTACCGCCGGCTTCGCGATCACCTCCCGAGCATCGCTCTAACTAACGGGAGACTATGAAGAATTAAAGGCGGCGCAGCGCCGTTGCCGGCACCGCCCCGTTTGGGGTAGGTGGCCCGGCCGCGAATCACCTGCATCATTTACGTGATGAACGCCGCAAAAGCCACACGATGTAGCTGCCCGGCCGCCCCACCGCTTGCGGCGGTCAGGCCACGCGTGCCCGCGTCTTGAGCGCCTGACCCGCCAGTGTGCGCCCCAACTCCCAGATCCCGCCCAGGCTTTCGGCATCGCGGACCTGATCCTCGAACGCCGCGCCAACCTTAGCAACCTCCGCGTCACCGATGATCAGCGGCGGCAGCAGCTTGATCACCGGCATGTTGTGGCCGGCGACCTGGGCCAGGATGTGGTGGCGCTGGAACAATGGGATCAGGATCAATTGACAGAACAGCCCCTTACTGGCGGCTTCGAGCATCGCATAGGCACCGTGAAGTTTGAGGCTCCGCGGCGCGCCGAACTCGAGTGCGATCATCATGCCCTTGCCGCGGACGGCGCGGAAAAACGCGCGCCCCTCGAGCCGGCCGCGCAGCTCCGCGATCAACCGCTCACCGACCGTGGCCGCGCGCGCAATCAAGCCCTCATCGTCCATGACCTGCAGCGTCGCCAGTCCCGCCGCCATGGCGAGGTCGTTCTTCGAGAAGGTCGAGCCGTGCACCACCGCCCGGTCCATGCGGTCGAACAGCTTCTCGAAGATCCAGCGCCGGGTGAGCAGCGCGCCGACCGGCACGAACCCGCCCGACAGCGCCTTGGCAAGGCAGACGATATCGGGCTCGACGCCCCAGTGCTGGCAGGAGAGAAAGCGCCCCGTGCGCCCCATGCCGGCCTGGATCTCGTCGGCTACGAACAAAGTGCCGTGTTTCCGGCACAAGCGCTGCACATCGGCGAGATACCCGTCGCTCGGGATGTTGACGCCCTTGCCCTGGATCGGCTCGACGATGAACGCCGCGACGTCGCCTGGCCGCAGGGCTTGTTCGAGCGCCCCTGCATCGTCGAACGGGATCCGCACGCAGTCGCCGACCAGGGGCTCGAAGCCGTTGCGGAACAGTTCATCGCCGTTCAGTGACAGAGCACCGTAGGTGAGGCCGTGGAACGCGTGCTCGCAATAGACGATCCTGCTGCGGCCGGTGGCGGCGCGGGCGAACTTGATCGCCGCCTCGATCGCCTCGGCGCCTGAATTGCAGAAGAACGCCTTTTCGAGCCACGGCACTTGGCTGATCAGACGCTCCGCCAACAGCCCGGCCAGAAGCGAGACATCCATCTGCACGAGGCCGGCTAAACCGCCGTCCAGCACCTGTTTCAAGGCGGCGATGACCTGCGGATGGTTGCGGCCAAGCGTGAACACGCCCCAGCCGCTCAACAGGTCGAGATAACGCGTGCCGTCGCGATCGATCAGGTAGGCGCCTTCGGCCCGCGCATAGGTGCGGTCAAAGCCGATCGTTTTCAGCACCCGGACCAGCTGGCTGTTCAGGTGCTTCTCGAACAGATCGAACTTTTCGTCGGCCCGGGCCGCGATCAGGCTGTTGAGATCGAGCGTCATCAAGCGTCCTTGTGAACGGCGGGCGGACCTGTTCCGCGTCCGGGTAAGGCGAAGCCGCCCGCGCTCAGGCCAAGTGGTGGGCGAACAGGCTCAAGGTGCGATCGAGCGCAATTTTGGCCGCCTCGGCGTGGTGGTCCTTGCGCTGGTCGCAGTTAAAGCCGTGCCCCGCACCATGATAGAGATAGATCGGAACATCGGGAAAGGCGATGCGGATCTTGTCGACGTTCTCGATCGGGATCAGCAGATCCTCGGTTCCGAAGTGCAGGATCAGGGGACAACGTGGCGTCTCGCCCAGGAACTCGACGATATGGCGGCCGTAATAGGCCGCGACGCAGGCGACATCGAGCTGACACGCGGCAAGGAAGCTGACCGAACCGCCCCAGCAGTAGCCGACCACGCCGACCGCGCCGTTGGGATCGAGCGCCTTTGCCGCCGCCGTGATGTCGGTGAGCGGATTGTCCCAGCCGAGCTCGCTCACCAGCGCGCGGCCCTCGGCAATGCCCGTTTCGTCGTAGTCGAGCTCGACGCTCAAGCGCAGGCGATCGAACAGGGCCGGCGCCAGCGCCTCGTAACCGGCCGCGGCGAAGCGATCGCAAACATTGCGGATGTGGCTGTTGACGCCGAACACTTCCTGGACCACGACGACGCCGCCCTTGCGGATGCCTTGGGCCCGCGCGCGATAGCCGCTGAGCGCATGGCCGTCGCTGGCTTCAAGCCGGATCGTTTCGCCCATGGGTACTGCCCTCCTCCCTTCTCGGCCGCCCGTGTCTGGACAGGACGGCTCGGCACCCGCAAGATGCACCCGCAATATGGCGCAGTATGGGCAGGGAATCGATCTCTGCTGCGTGAGGAGCTTGCCGCGCGTGTCCGACGCCACCCAATCAGCGCAGATCGCCCGTGTCCGTGCGGCCTTCGAGCGGATCCCGCACTGCCGGCACCTGGGCATGCAGCTCACCGAGCTGATGCCCGGCTGGGGTATGATGACGTTGCCCTACAGCCCGCGGCTGATCGGCGATCCGCGCCGCGGCGTCGTCCATGGCGGCGTGATCACAGCACTCCTCGACACGCTGTGCGGCGTCGTGGTGATGGCCTCGATCCCGGACTGCCAGGACGTCGCGACGCTTGATCTGCGCATCGACTATCTGCAGCCGGCGACCCCCGGCGTCGCCATCCACGGCTCGGCCGAGTGCTACAAGATGACCAGGACCATCGCCTTCGTCCGCGGCGCCGCCTTCCACGAAGACAAGGCCGCCCCGATCGCACATGCGACCGGCACCTTCGTTTTCGCCACCGCGGCCGTACAGGCGGCGCAACCGGCAGCCGATTTGCGCGGCGGCCAGCCATGCTGAAGACGATCGCCGAGTTCAAGCGCGCCGGCCGCATCGAGGCGATCAACACGCTGATCCCCTACGCCGGCCTGGTCGGCTTGGAGGCGTTCACCGACGAAGGCGGCCTCGTCACGGTACTCAGGTTTCGCGAAACCAACATCGGCAACCCGGTCTTGCGGGCCGTTCACGGCGGCGTCGTCGGCGCGCTCCTGGAGCACGCCGCGATCCTGCACCTGTTGGCGGAAACGGACGTCCAGGTGATGCCGAAGATCATCAACCTCTCGGCCGATTACCTGCGCTCGTGCCGGGCCGCCGATACGTTTGCCCGCGGCCGCGTCATCCGCCAAGGCCGGCGCGTCGCCAACGTCCGCGTCGAGGCGTGGCAGGACGCGCCCGAGCGCCCCGTCGCCGCTGCGCACGCGCATTTCCTTTTGATCGACGAAGGGGCGGCTACATCCTGAACGGGCCGCCGGGTCGGCCCGGCCGGCCGAACGCCTGAGCTTCGCAGGCGTTGAAGCCGTCGTCCCAGCCCTTCTGGTACGGCGCCTCGACCTCGTAGCGTTGGGCATTCTTGATGAACACCGAAAATGGGTCGCCGCCCGCCTTACGGCCGCTCTCGCAGCCGTCGCTGTAGCCATCGGTGTAGGCTGGCGGCTGATCCTCGCCGAGCGGTGGCTCGTTGGCGCTGCCACACGCGCGGGCGCCGACGATGACCACCGCGACCGCCAGCATCCGCGCCGCCGGTGCCGTCGTTGCCCGCCAGCCCCCGGCCATCGCCTCCTCCTCTTCTTGCTCCCCTGCGTCCGCTGGCAGTCTCGCTCAGACGTTGAAGCGGAACAACAGGACGTCGCCGTCGGCAACGACGTACTCGCGCCCCTCCGAGCGCATCCGGCCGGCATCACGCGCGCCCTGCTCACCGCCAAGCGTGACAAAGTCGGCATACGCGATGGTCTCGGCGCGAATGAAGCCGCGCTCGAAATCGGTATGAATGACACCGGCCGCCGCCGGTGCCCGGGTGCCGCGGCGCACCGTCCATGCCCGGGTCTCCTTCGGCCCGGCGGTGAAAAACGTGATCAGATCAAGGAGGCCGTAGCCGGCGCGGATGACCTTGGCGAGGCCGGTTTCCTCAAGGCCCAGGCTTTCGAGGTAGGCCGCGCGCTCGTCCTCGGCGAGTGCCGCCAATTGTGCCTCGATCTCGGCCGAGATGATCACCGCCGGGGTGCCGGTGTGGCCCGCGTGCGCTGCGACCCGCCCGGTCCAGGCGTTGCCGGCCGCGGCTGCCGCTTCCTCGACATTGCAGACATAGAGCACCGGCTTGGCCGAGAGCAGCTGCAGGCCGCTCCACAGCCTCCGCTCCTCATCAGCGACCGGCACGAGGCGTGCCGGCTGACCCTCACCCAGCGCGCGGGCGGCCCGCTCCGCCAGCGGCAGGGTTTCCTTTGCCTCCTTGTCGGCGCCGCGGGCGCGCTTGGTGAGCGCAGTGATGCGCCGCTCCAGGCTCTCCAGATCGGCCAGCATCAGCTCGGTCTCGACGATTTCCGCATCGCGCAGCGGATCAACGGCGCCCTCGACGTGGCTGATGTCATCGTCCTCGAAGCAGCGCAGGACCTGGCAGATCGCGTCCACCTCGCGGATGTGGGCGAGAAACTGATTGCCCAGCCCCTCGCCCTTGCTGGCACCCGCGACGAGGCCCGCAATGTCGACGAACTCAAGCTGGGTCGGCGTGATCTTGGCCGATTGGGCGATGGCAGCGAGCGTCGCCAGCCGGGCGTCCGGCACCGGCACCCGGCCGACGTTGGGCTCGATGGTGCAAAACGGAAAGTTGGCCGCCGCCGCCGCGGCCGAGGCCGTGAGCGCATTGAACAGCGTCGACTTGCCGACATTGGGCAGGCCGACAATGCCGCAGTTAAACCCCACGGCGCTTGTCCGCTGCGGTTTCGGTCGGGCTGCCGGCCGCCTCAGCCTTTGCGTTGGGGGGCTTGGTCTTGGGCGGCTGCAGCGCCAGCGCAACCTTGCTCATGTATTGTCCCTCGTCACCCGCCAGAAGGAGCGGTAAATGCCGCGCGACGGCTTCAAGCAGCGGCTCCAGCCAGCTCACGTCAGCTTCAGCGAAATCCGCCAGCACGTGGCCGACGACCCGCTCCTTGCCGCCCGGATGGCCGAGCCCGAGCCGCACCCGGCGGTAATCGGAGCCGAGATGGGCATCGATGCTGCGCAGGCCGTTGTGACCGGCCGCGCCGCCGCCGCGCTTGACCCGCATCTTGCCGGCGGCCAGGTCGATCTCGTCGTGAAAGACGATGATGTCCTCGACCGGGATCTTGAAGAAGCGCGCGGCCGCGCCGACCGCCCGGCCCGACTCGTTCATGAACGTCATCGGCTTAAAGGCGAGGAGTTCGTGATCGTCGAGCCTGCCGGCCGCCATCTCGCCCTGAAAGCGGCTGCGAAACGGCGCAAACGCGTGCATGCGGGCGATCGCATCGATCGCCCTGAAGCCGATGTTGTGGCGGTTGGCGGCATAGCGATCGCCGGGATTGCCGAGCCCAACGAGGAGCAGACGGGCCGCCATCGCCGGCCAGCGCGCGCCGGTGGCAGCACGCTAAAGGGGTTACGACGACGCAGGCGCGCTGCCTTCAGCCGCCGCAGCACCCTCGGCGGCCCCTTCGGCCTCCAGCTTGCTCGTCGTCGGCGCCGCGATGGTGGCAATCGTCGACAGGCGCTGGCCGGCGGCGAACTCCACCCCCTGCGGCAGCTGCAACTGATCCGCATGCACGACGTCGCCGATATCGAGGCCGGTCAAGTCCACCTCCATCCGCTCGGGGATTGCGTCCGGCGTGCAGACCAGCTCGACAGTGTGCTGGACGACGTTGAGAACGCCGCCACTACGCAACCCCGGCGCCCCGGCCTCGTTGATGAAAACGATCGCCACGTCAACGTGAACGCGCGTCGTCGCCGCGATCCGCATGAAGTCGATATGGATCGGCTTATCCGAGACGGGGTCGACCTGCACCTCGCGCGCCAGCACGCGCTCACTGCGGCCGGCCAGTTCGATCGCGTAGACGTGGGTCAGGAATCCGGGTCGGCGCAATTCCTTTTGCAGCTCCGTGGCGGCGATGGCAACCGAAGCCGGCGGCTGATCGCTGCCGTAGATGACGGCCGGGATCTGCCCGGCCCGGCGGCAGGCTCTGGCCCCGCCTTTGCCGTTTCGCGCGCGCTCTTCAGCGTGAAATGTAATGAGTTCGCTCATTCAATCCTGCTCCTCAGTAGCGTACGTAGAATTAGGGGTTCGCGCCTTAATCAAAAAGGCTCGAAACGGATGTTTCGTCGCTGATCCGCTGCATCGCTTCGGCCAGCACCGGGGCGATGGTCAGCTGTTCGATGTTGTGAGAGACCCGCACCGCGTCGGTCGCCGGGATGCTGTCGGTGATGATCAGCTTGTCAATCGGCGCCGCCGCCACCCGTGCAACGGCAGCGCCGGAGAGCACGCCGTGGGTGGCATATGCCGACACCGAAGCGGCACCAGCCTCCATCAGCGCCACCGCCGCATTGCACAGCGTTCCCGCGGAATCGATGATATCGTCGATGAGTATGCAGCGGCGGTTGCGGACTTCGCCGATCACATGCATGACCTCCGACACGCCCGCCTGTTCGCGCCGCTTGTCGACGATTGCCAAGTCGCTGCCCAGGCGCTTGGCGATCAGCCGCGCGCGAAAGACGCCGCCGATGTCCGGCGAGACGACGAGCAGCTCTTGCGCATCGAACCGCCGCTCGACGTCCTTCGAGAACACCGGCGCCGAATAGAGATTGTCCAGCGGGATATCGAAGAAGCCCTGGATCTGGCCCGCGTGCAGATCGACGGTCAGCACCCGGTCGGCGCCCGCGACGGTGATCAGATTCGCCACCAGTTTCGCCGAAATCGGCGTGCGCGGGCCGGATTTGCGATCCTGACGGCCGTAACCGTAGTAGGGAATGACGGCCGTGATTCGCCGCGCCGAGCCGCGGCGCAGGGCATCCAGCGTCACCAGCAGCTCCATCACGTTGTCATTCGCCGGATAACACGTCGACTGGATGACGAAAACATCCTCGCCGCGCACGTTCTCGAGGATCTCTACGAACACTTCCATGTCCGAGAAGCGGCGGATGCTGGCGCCAGCGAGCGGAATCCCCAGATACACCGAGACGGCTTCGGCCAAGGGCCGATTACTGTTACAGGCGACGATCTTCATCTGAAGCCTTCGTCCGCTCCTTTGCGATCAGGCCGGGCAGCCTTGCACCCGCCGATCGAACCCCCCGTTTATCGGGCAGCCGGGCGCGGACTGTATCAATCCGATGACAGGCCGTAAATGTCTAGCTGCGCTCCGGCGCCGGAGGCCGCTGCCGCAACCGTGCGCTAGCCCAGCGTGCATGTCGCTGCCAGCGCGATCAGACAGAAGCCGATCAGGAGCCAAAGGTGCGGCATGGCCTCGCTCTCCCGCGTGGGTAATTGGCACCGGTCGCGCCCGGTTCCGGTCCCGCTTCATGGTTCCAGTACGATCGCTGAAAGCTGGCGGCCGTAGTCGCCAGCGCCCGCATGAGTGGCGCGCCGAAAGCTGAAAAACCGATCATCTGCGTACGTATCGCTGTCGATCACCGCGAACGTGTGGATCCCGCGCGCCGCCAGCCTTCGGCCGACGTAGGCGGGGAGGTCGAACCGGTAGTGGTGCGGCCGGTCTGCAGGCGCGAACAGCGTTTCGGCGGCGGCGTCGCCGGCCGTGAATGCGGAACGAAACTCGGCCCCCACTTCGTAGGATTGCGGGCCGATGGTAGGGCCGACCGCGGCGACGATCCGCTCCAAGGCCGCGCCCAGGCTCTCCATGGCGGTGAGCGTCGCCTCGACGATCCCCGCCTTGGCGCCGCGCCAGCCGGCGTGCGCGGCACCGATCACGCCCGCGTCCGCATCCGCAAACAGCACGGGTGCGCAGTCGGCAGTGAGAATGCCAAGCGCCATGCCTCGGGTCCGGGTCACGAGGCCGTCCGCCTGCGGCGTCGCTGCCGCCGGGACCGGCGCCTCGACAACAACCGCACGCGCCGAATGCACCTGATGGGCCGTCATCAACGGTGCCGGCTGGGCCGGGCACAACACCGCCATCGCGCGGACCCGGTTTTCCTGCACGCACGCCGGGTCGTCGGCCGAGCCCAGCCCGCAATTGAGCGAGGCGTAGAGTCCGGCACTGACACCGCCCAAGCGGGTGAAGAAGGCGTGCCGGATTCCGGCTGTGGATGCGAGCGCCGGCGCCGTTATCAGCATCGCCGGTTTCCCCGCAGTCCACACGCGCAGGCCCTCCGCCCGAAACGGTGGCCGCCGCAACAGGGCGCCCTGCACCCAGCGCAACGCTGCCCTGCAGAATCGGCATACCGGGACCGCCGTGGATGTGATGTGATATCGGGAAAGCATCGTGGCGGCGCCGCAGTGAGCCGGGGCCGCCCGTTAACTATAAGGGAACTTGCGGGATGGCGCTCTTCCGCTGGCGGGAGGGCATGCGGGTGGGTGTGTCGCGCATCGATGCCGACCATCAGCACCTGATCGTGCTGCTCAATCGTTTGCATTACCTCTCTCTGGCCGGCGCCGACGGGGTCGCCACGGCAACCGTCATCGATGCCCTGATCGCGTGTCTTGAAGGCCATTTCCAGATCGAGTGCGCCAT
Organism: Defluviicoccus sp.; assembly: GCA_049291695.1. Classification (GTDB taxonomy): domain Bacteria; phylum Pseudomonadota; class Alphaproteobacteria; order Rhodospirillales; family Defluviicoccaceae; genus Defluviicoccus. The sequence continues at coordinate 17,676 of JBATPX010000132.1, read as the reverse complement.
GATGGCCAATGCTGGCGCGCTCGGCCTGGACCGGCACCGCCGGGCGTATCAGGCTTTTTTCGAGCGTCTGCTCGAATACCGAACGCAGCATCGCGAACAGCCCGAGCGGTTCGACGTTGGCGCCTTTTACGATTTCATTGCCGACTGGCTGCTCATGCATGTGATGCGCGACCACACAAAGCTCCAGGCGCACCTCGGCTTGCAGGCGCCGGGTGTCCCGGCGACGGCAGCCGCTGCGCCGGAGGCGGGCAGCCCCTACTGATCCTGAACCCGTAACCGTCAGCGGGCACTGCCGATCGAGGACACGCTCGGGATCTTGGCGTCGTCCTGAATGCGGCCGAAATCGGTTTTGTCGCCCAACGCCAACCGCCCCGCCTGCTCCACCCAGCCTTCGCGCGCGACTCGCCCGTTGCCCTCAAGGAACGTGTCGACCCAATCGACGTTCGCCAGCGTCCAGGCGGCAATCTGGTCGTAATGGTAGATGCCCTGCTGACGCAGGCGTTCCTCGGTCTCGCGCTCGATGCCGTTGATGCGCGTGAGATCGTCGGGCCCGCCGGGGCGCGGTGCTGTCACCGTGGGCGGCTTCAGCCCGCTGCCGAGGGGGGAGCCGCCGAGGGGGGTGCTCGGTGGCTGCGCGGTCGTCGTAGCCGCTCTTGCCGCCGTGGCGGCTTCAGCGCCATCAAGAGCGGCGAGGCGCACGGTCAGCCGCTTGTTGTCCTGCTCCAGCCGGTCGCGCGCTGCCCGCACCAGCATCAGGTTGTCTTCGATCTGATCGACCCGCTCCAATGTAACCCGCCAGCGCAACAGCCAGCCGAAAAGAAAGCCGATGAGTGCGGCGACGACAATCCAAATCCAGATCTGCTGAATCAGATAAAGCACAGTCAAATCCTCTACGGCTCGGACACTTCAAATGTGATACGCCGGTTGCGGGCGCGCCCGTCTTCGGTCTCGTTGGTCGCGATCGGGCGGCCGGAGCCGTAGCCCGCGACCTGAATGCGCTCGCGCGGCACACCCGCGCCGGCGAAATAATCACGAACGCTGCGGGCGCGATCAAGGCTCAAGGACCGATTGTACGCTTCACGCCCCTTCGCGTCCGTATGGCCGCCGATCAGCACGCGGACATCGCCGCAGCGCTTGAGAACCTTCGCGATCCGATCGAGTTGGGCAAGGCTGGCCTTTTCGATCTCGGCGCTCTGCATGGTGAAGCGGATCGTCGCCTTGCCCATGGCGCCGGCAATCTGCTGCTGGCAATCGGCTGCCGCCGCGCCCGGCTTCGGCACCGGTGCCCGTGCCATCGCCTCCACGACGGGCGGCGACGCCGGCTCCACCTTCGGTTCCTGCGGCTGCACCGGCGCCGGCGGTTCTTGCCGTTGCACCGGCGCCGGCGCCGGTTCGGCGACGGCAGCCTTTTTATAGGTCAGCTGCTGCTTGCCCTGGTAACCGGCCGGCAACTGCGACAGCGCCGCCTGGACGGACGCCACCGCGCCGGCATCGACCGCGTCGCCCTGGATGCTGAGCCGCGCGTCGGCAAGCTCCGCCGTTCCCCGCTCGAGCCGGGTGAGTTGCGCCAGCGCCAGTTGCGCTGCGGCTTGCCAGTCGCCGGCCGGCGGATCGGCGGCGATCGTCATCGTGTCGTCGACGACCGAGAACAGTTGGCGCGCCTGCTGCATGAGCGCCGCCCGCACCGCCTCGTTCGGGACCGAGCCGGCCAGCACCGCAGCGCCGCCGGACGACGAAACGCGCCAGATGAACGGCGTTCGGACCGCCGGCACGGCCACGCGCTCGATCTCGATCGCCTTTGACACCAGCGGTTCGGCCACGGCCGGCGCTCGCACCCGCGCCTGCGGCTGCAGACTTGCCACCGAGGTCCGATCGACGACCTCGACGATGCCGCCCATGAGCGGCCCGCCCGCTCCGGCCGCGGTCAGCACTACGCCCAGCGCCTCATCGCGGACGGCCGCCGAAGGAGCATGGCCGGAGACAATCGCCGTCTGGCCGTCAACTTCGGCAGAAGCCCACTCCATGCCGGGACGCTTGAGCGTGGCGTCAACCGCCGCCTGCAACTGGTCCTGCACCTCACGCGCGTTCGGATAGACGGTAATCCAGCCGTAGGCGCCAATCGTCAGGACAGCGAAAAGCAGTATCGTGAATTTGCCCATCATCCGCCCTTGCTGCCGCGTTGTCGCGTAAATATCGGGCTTCGGTCCCGCATCCGAGGCAGTAGCGACACTTATCCGTTCTCAAGCGTGTACGTCAACCCGGATCCTCTACCCCATTGCGGTGGCAGGACTCGCGCAACCGCTGTTGGCCTTCGCGAGATGAGTGTTTCTCAAAGGCACCGGCTGACGCAGGAGCCGGCCCGGCGTCTCAAGGGTACCCCTCGGGACCGGGTTATCCCCAGGATTCCCCGGCTTCCCCCCTTGGCGGCGGGAACTGGGTGTGCATCATGCGCTCCCGCCCCCTGGCTCGGGGCGAAAATAGCAAGATCGACGGAAGCGAGGGTGCTTGCTATGCCGGATCTGTCGAAGATGAGACGCGTGCTTTGGAGCCACACGTTCGACGCGCCCGACGAATGGGCCTCGGCGGTGCGCCGGCTGGCGGACCTGTCGGACGAGCAGATCAATGGCTTGCCCGGCACTCCCCCGCCCGGCACGTCGGAGTCACCGAAGCCGAAGCGAGCCGCCGACACGCGCGACCGCGGCCGGTGACTGGATAGGAACGGCCGGAACGGCGGCAAGGCTCGTGTCTTCTCCTTGGCTGGCCACGGATCGCGGGCCGGCGAAGCGAGCCCGGTGGTGTTCCTTCAGGCAGCATGACGGCTGCGGTTCCCGGCGCGCGAATTGCCGCCGGCGACCAAACGCGCTGTCACGCGCGCGATCGCGCCGGGCCTTGCCTTTTGCGCCGCTTCTCCTCATAACTTCGGCATTCTTGAACCGGATGCGGACGGCTGACGGCAATCGAATCGGGGACCGGAGACTGGGCCGGGGAAGCCGTCAGAGCCGGCTGCCGCGGACCGCTCTCTTCCTTAGCCCAAGCCGACGCACCAACGGATGTGTCCTTGGGGGAGAGGGTTGACCAGCCATGGCTAGCTTCAAAACAATTGACCACCTCGATGTTTCCGGCAAGCGTGTCCTCATGCGCGTCGACTTCAACGTCCCGATGAAGGACGGCAAGGTAACCGATACCACGCGCATCGACCGCACCGTGCCCTCCCTGCGCGAGCTTGCGAGCAAGGGTGCGAAAGTCATCGTCCTCGCCCACTTTGGCCGGCCAAAGGGCAAGAAGAACCCCGAATTCACGCTCAAACCGGTCGCCGAGTGCCTGGCCGAGCGGCTCGGCAAGCCGGTCGCGTTTGCCACCGATTGCATCGGCCCGGAAGCGGCCGCCGTCGTGAACGCGATGAAGCCCGGTGAGTTCGCGATGCTGGAGAACGTTCGTTTCTACGCCGAGGAGGAGAAGAACGACCCGGGCTTCGCGGCCAAGCTGGCGGAGAACGGCGATATTCTCGTCTCGGATGCGTTCTCGTGCTCGCACCGCGCCCATGCCTCGGTCGAGGCGCTGGCGCGGATCCTGCCGTCCGCCGCCGGCCGCTTGATGCAAGCGGAGCTGGAGGCGCTCGAAGGCGCGCTCGAAAACCCAAAGCATCCGGTGGCGGCGCTGGTCGGCGGTGCCAAGGTCTCGACCAAGCTGGAGGTGCTCGGCCATCTCGTGGCCAAGGTCGACGAGATCATCATCGGCGGTGCAATGGCCAACACCTTTCTCGCCGCCAAGGGCGTCAACGTCGGCAAGTCGCTGTGCGAACACGACATGGCCGAGGCCGCGCGCGAGATCATGGACAAGGCGGCGAAGGCGGGCTGTGAGATCGTGCTGCCCACCGATGTCGTCGTCGCCACTGAGTTCAAGGAAGGGGCTCAAGCCTCGACCGTGGCGGTCGGCGCGGTGCCGTCGGACAAGATGATCCTCGATGTCGGCGCGCAATCGATCGCCGATCTCAACAAACGGCTCGCCGGCTACAAGACGCTGTTGTGGAACGGTCCGCTCGGTGCGTTTGAAGTGCGCCCGTTCGATGCCGGCACCACGTCCGTCGCCAGGGAAGCGGCGCGGCTGACCACGAGCGGGGAGCTGATGAGCGTTGCCGGCGGCGGTGATACGGTCGCAGCACTGGCGCATGCCGGCGTCGGTGACAAATTTTCCTACGTGTCGACGGCAGGCGGCGCGTTCCTTGAGTGGATGGAGGGCAAGGTGCTGCCGGGCGTCGCCGTCCTCAAGAGCTGAGCGTCCTGGATCCTGCGACCGATTTCCGCGCTTGCGGCGTCGCGGTCCTCCCCTGCCAGCCAGGCGGGGGAGGACTTGGCGCCGGCGGAACCGTGACGACGCGCTCGCTGGCAGACGCGGCTTCCGCCGCGGGGCCGCGGGCGCCACACTGATGAGCGGCATGGAGAAGCAGAAGCCCGGCGGCCCGACGCTGGAAACGGTGCCCGAGGGGGATAACCGGGCGCGGCTTGTCTGCCCCGACTGCGGCTACATCGCCTACACCAATCCCAAGATCGTCGTCGGCGCCGTCTGCACGTGGGAGGACCGCGTGCTGTTGTGCCGGCGCGCCATCGCACCCTCGCGCGGGCTGTGGACGATCCCGGCCGGGTTCATGGAGGTCGGCGAGACGACGGCGGCCGGCGCCACGCGCGAGGTCTGGGAGGAAGCGCGTGCCTCGATCGAGATTGCCGGCCTCATCGGCATCTACGAGCTGCCGCATATCAGCCAGGTGCTCATCATCTACCGGGCGCCGATGCAGGGGCCGGAGTGCGCAGCGGGGGATGAGAGCGAGGCGGCGGCGCTTTTTGCCTGGAGCGATATCCCGTGGGATGCGCTTGCCTTCCCCAGCGTGCGCTGGGCGCTGGAGTGCTTCCGCGCCGGCGGCGGCCCTCAGCTGTACACGGCGCCGCCGGTCCGGCTACGGTGAGCGATGCGGCAGCCGTTAACGAACTGTTAACCGTTTGCGGCTTACGCTTGCGGGCATGACCGCGACCTCTTCGATCCCGCCTTCGAGCGGCGGTACGCGCCCCGGCGGCATGGCCGGGTACCGACAGATGCGCACGGTCGAAGTGCGTGCCGCATCAACCCGGTACGACGAGGATGCGCACACGCGCCAGGCTCTCGACCGCTTGGGTCGAACGCTCGGCTCCGGCCACCCGCCGCGCGCCGACGTCCCCCCCGGCTTCTATCTCAACATCGTGGTCTGAGCCGAGGTCGCGCGTCGGCACGCGCGATTGCAGCATGCCGCGCCAACGGACCGCGGCACTCTTGGCTGCGCCTGCTGGAACTTGGGCGAGGTCAGCCGCAAACAGGCCGCCTTGCGCCGGAAACACAAGCGAGGGCGGCAGACACGGGGACGCCGGTGTTTACCAGCCGTTAACCCGGCTGAATTACGTTTTCGTGCCGCCGAGAATGAGGCGAACGCGAGGGGGCCGATCTGATGGTCCCGGCGGCTGAGCGATTGCGGTCGTGGCCAAGAGCATCGGAGGGGTTCAAGAGTGATGCTGAAAAACCTGTTCGCGCCTTTGGCCGGGGTCCTGTGCTTGCTTTTTGTTGCCCCGACGCTGGCCGGGGAACGCGGCAGCCTCGATGAGGCGAAGGCGATGGCGCTGCACGCCGCCGACGCACTGCTGGCTCTCGGCCGCGATGCGGCATTTCCAGCCTTCGAGACGCCTGGGCCGCCGTTTCACGACCGCGATCTCTACATTTTCGTGCTCGACCGCGCCGGCGTAATCCGAGCCCACGGCACGACGCGCAGCCTCGTCGGACAGAACTGGCTCGACAGCAAGGATTCGCGCGGACGCGCCTTTGTTCGCGAGATCGTGGCGGTCAACGATCAGGCCTGGGTCGATTACACGTTCGCGGACCCGATCAGCGGCAAGGTTCTGCCAAAGCGCACCTACGTCGTGCGGGTCGGCGATTACCTCGTCGGTGTCGGCGCCTATGTGAACGACTAGCCGAGCCGGCCCCGTCTCCGGCCCCGTCTCCGGCCCCGTTTCCGGCCCCGTTTCCGGTCCCGTCTCCGGTCCCGTCTCCGGCTCCGCCCCTGGCCCCGGCCCCGCCTTCAGGTTGTGAGCGCCGCCAGGTCGCGGTACAGCGCCAGCGCCTCAGGGTTGGCGAGCGCCTCGACATTCCTCACCGTCCGGCCGTGGATCACCTCGCGCACGGCGAGTTCGGTGATCTTGCCGGAGCGGGTGCGCGGGATGTCGGCAACCTGGATCACCTTCGCCGGAACGTGGCGGGGGCTACAGGTGCTGCGGATCTGCGACCGGATGCGCTGAACAAGCGCCTCGTCAAGGCCGAGGCCCGGGCGCAGGACGACGAACAGGATGACGCGGGTATCGCCCTGCCAGTCCTGACCGACGGCCACCGCCTCGATGACGTCGGCCATCTTCTCGACCTGGCGATAGATCTCCGCGGTGCCGATGCGCACCCCGCCGGGGTTGAGCGTGGCATCGGACCGGCCATAGATGACGATCCCGCCGTGGCTCGTCCATTCGACGAAATCGCCGTGATGCCAGACGCCCGGAAAGCGCTCGAAGTAGGCGGCGCGGTAGCGTTTGCCGTCGGCGTCGTCCCAGAAGCCGATCGGCATCGACGGCCACGGGCGCGTGCACACCAGTTCCCCCTTTTCGCCGCGCACGGGCTTTCCTGAGGCATCAAAGACATTAACGGCCATGCCGAGGCCAGGCGTCTGGATCTCGCCGCGCCAGACCGGCAAGCTCGGCGCGCCAAGGACGAAGCAGCTGATGAGATCGGTGCCGCCAGAGATCGAGGCCAGGTGCAGGTCGGACTTGATGCTGTCGTACACGTAATCGAACGCGGCGGGAGCGAGCGGCGAGCCGGTTGATGTCATCGTCCGCAAGCTGGCCAGCCGATGGGTGGCGCGCGGCGCCAGCCCTGCCTTGGTGCAGGCATCGAGATACTTGGCCGAAGTGCCGAACAGCGTCATCCCTTCGGCGTCGACGAAATCGAACAGGACGTTGCCGGACGGGTGGAACGGCGAGCCGTCATAGAGCAAAAGCGTGGCCCCGGACGCGAGCGCCGAGACCAGCCAGTTCCACATCATCCAACCGCAGGTGGTGAAATAGAACACGCGGTCGCCGGCCCGAATGTCGCAGTGCAGCTGATGCTCCTTCAGGTGCTGCAGGAGCGTGCCGCCGGCGCCGTGGACGATGCATTTGGGCTTGCCGGTAGTGCCGGATGAATAGAGGACGTAGAGCGGGTGATTGAACGGAAACGGCTCGAATGAAATCTCCACCGCCGCGTGATCGGCGACAAACCGTGCCCAGCCGACCGCAGCCGGTGTGGCGGCAAGATCGGGCTCGGTTGTCGTGTAGGGGACGACGACGGTCCGGCGCAGGCCGGGCAAACGGGAGACAATCTCCCGGATACGGGGAAGGTTGTCGATGCTCTTGCCGCCGTAGTAGTAGCCCTCGGCTGCGAACAGCACCGTCGGGCCGATCTGGCCGAAGCGCTCGAGCACGCCGTCGACGCCGAAGTCGGGCGAGCACGACGACCAGACGGCGCCCAGGCTGGCGGCGGCCAGCATCGCCGCCACCGTTTCCGGCATGTTGGGCATGTACGCCGCAACGCGGTCGCCGGCGACAACCCCTTCCGCCTGCAGGGCCTGACGGAGGCGAGAGACGAGCTCGTAGAGCTCCGCACAGCTCATGCGGCGGCGCACCTTGTCCTCGCCCCAGAAGACCAGCGCGTCCGCCCCATCGCGGCGCTTGAGCAGATTTTCGGCGAAGTTGAGCCGCGCGTCGGGAAAGAAGCGGGCACCCGGCATGCGATCGCCGTCCGCGATCACCCGCTCGCCCCAGGTCGCGGCCTTGACGTCGCAGAACTGCGTGAGTGTCTGCCAGAACCGCTCCGGTGCTTCGACCGAAAAGCGGTGCAGGGCGCGGAAGTCGGCGATGGCATCCGGCCATTCCGCCTCGATCGCACGGATAAAGCGGGTGACGGCAGCATTTTCGATGCGCGCCTGCGATGGCTGCCACAACGGCTCGTTCAAGTCAAAGCCTCCAAAAAGTCTTTCGTTTATCCCCTTTGCGCCCCAGTATGCGGACGCCGCCGATGCGGTGCAACTCCGGCCCGTTCCCGTCGTCCGCGCCTCCCGTGAACCCGCTCGAACCCCTTCAGACATCCTTTCGCCGGCTGCCTGCGACGACCCAGGGCGCGCTCCTGATGGTGGGGGCCTGCGCCGGCTTCTCGGTGATGATGCTGGCCGTGCGGCAGCTGTCGGCCGAGCTGCACCCGTTCGTGGTCGCCTTCTGGCGCAACCTGATTGGCCTCGGCTTCATGCTCCCCTGGGCGCTCTCGGTGGGGCTCGGTCGCTTGCGCACCGGCCGCTTCGGCATGCATGCGTTGCGCTCGCTGATGGGCTTGTCGGCAATGCTGTGCCTGTTCATGGCCTTGAGCCTGATGCCGCTCGCTGAGGTGACGGCGCTCACCTTCACCGCGCCGCTGTTTGCCACCGTCGGCGCGGCGCTGATCCTGGGCGAGCGGGTGCGCTTGCGGCGCTGGTCGGCGACCGTGATCGGCTTTCTGGGTGCGCTGCTGATCCTCAAGCCGGACGCCGGGCTGGTGCAGCCGGCGGCGCTGATCGCGCTCACCGCTGCCGTGTTCATCGCCGGCGCGATGCTCACGATCAAGTCGCTCTCTGACAGCGAGAGCCCGAACGCGATCGTCGTCATCATGGGGCTGTTGATGACACCGGCCTCGCTGGTGCCGGCCGCCTTCGTCTGGAGCTGGCCGGTGGGGGGGCTGATGGGCGACGCGTGGGGCTGGATCGTGCTGATGGGGTTCTCTGCCACCATCGGCCAGGTTTGCTTGACCCGCGCGTTCAAGGCGGCCGATGCGTCGGCGGTGATACCGTTCGATTTCTCGCGCCTGGTCTTCGTCGGCGCGCTCGGCTACTGGATGTTCGGGGAAATCCCGGATGTGTGGACGTGGCTCGGCGGCGGCGTCATCCTTGCCGCCAGTGTCTATATCGCGAGACGCGAGGCGCAACTGGCCCGCCTTGCTCGCGCCCATGCAGCGCGCCCGAATGTGGCGGGAGGAGCGGCGTCATGAACCGCGGCATCGTCGGCACCGTTCTCAAGCTTGCGGTCCTGTCTCTGATCGCAGGCCTCGTGATGGCGCAGTTCGGTCTCAAGCCGGGGGAGGTCTTCGTCAACGCCGGTGCGATCGCGCGCGACGTCGCCGACCGGGCGCTTGCGGGCCTCGGCTGGGCGTGGGGCTACATCCTCGCCGGTGCGGTCATCGTCGTGCCGGTGTGGCTGGTCGTTCACCTGTGGCGGCGTGCGAAGGGCTGATGCCGCCGTTTAAGCCGTCAACCGTCGCGCGTCTCAGCCAGGTTTGCCAGCGCCTGGCGCGCCTTGTCGAGATGCTCAGGCATGATGTGCGGCGCGATTGCCTGCAGGGCGAGCAGCAGCACCGCGGCATCGTCGCTAAAGCCGATGCCGGCAATGAAGTCGGGGACGAGATCGACCGGCAGGATGAAATAGGCGAGTGCGGCGAACAGCGTTGCCTTGGCGGCCGAGGGCGTGTTGGCGTCGACAGCGGCGAAAAAGGCCGCGAGCGCGCGATCGAGGAAGGGCGCCCTGCCCAGCGTCCGCTTGACCTTGGCCCATAACCGGCTGTGCACCAGACGCTCGTGGCCCGGCGCCGGCACCAGCGCGCGGGAAATGTCGATCGGGGGCAGTCGCGTTTCCATCAGCCAACTCCAAGCAAGCCGTCCGCCGCAAGAGATGGGGAGTGCCAGCGCGGAAGGGAAGGACGCGGCGCCTGCCGATGCGCACCCTCGCCCCGCTGATCCCTTAAGCGGCAGGAAAGCCCAGGATTTGAAGCAGGTGATTCAGCTCCGGCTCGACCGCGGCAAGGCGTTGCAGATCAACCAAGCTGAACCGGGCTGCAAGCTGATCGCGCCTCGGTGGCTTCTGATACTCTGGCCACACGTGTTCCACCTCTGACAAGGCCGCTTTTGAAGTTGCCGGTACCGCGCGTTCGCGGCCCGTATGCATTCGGAGGAGGACTGCCTCGAAACAGGGGTGCTGGCGGATCAAGACCAGTTTCTCCCGCTTGGCCAAAACAATCGCCTCGCGGCTTCTTGCGCTGCCGTCATCCAGGCGGTCGGTGTCAATCAGGAGACAGCTTTGCCGATGGCCAAGCCCGGCGCGTTGTTTGCTCCGCTGGCGCGCCTTCAACGCACACTGCACGAGAGCAAGCGGATCACCGCCCCTCATTCGGCGCGGCCGGTCGAGATGGACGTTCAGTTGAAGGTTGTTACAAAGGTCCTGCAGCCAGGCACAGAACGCATTCTCGGACACGCCCTCAAAGGCGACGAAGATCCTGTCCCTCTGGGGGCGGGTGGCCATCTCCTTTACCCGATGTTCGGGATCGCGCCGAAGGCACCTCCAAGGTACTTGCGCTGCAGACTGGGTTCCCGCCGCACGCCCTTAATGTCGCGCAGCGCCGTGATGGAGCTGGCGCCATCGCGGGACTTCTCGACCAGGAAGATTTCCTCCTTTTCAAGGGAGTCCATGATTGAGGCGTTGTGTGCCGCCAGGAACAGCTGCGACTTGCGCGGGTTGATTTCAGGATCCTGGAACCAGTTCAGAATTTCCGGGACCAGCAAGGGGTGGAGGTCAACATCAAACTCATCAATCAACGCTGGCCGTCCCGTGCTTAACGTGAACCAAAGCAAGGGAAACATTGTCACGAAGCTCTGGGTCCCATTGGACTCTTCGAAAAGAAACACGGGCCGCTCGAGTCCTTCGTGAATAAAATATGCAACAAGACCCGCATTCGTTTTTTCGATCACAATATCCTTAATTCCTAAATCAATTCTTGAGATGTTCAGCCTTAATGCATCGAACGATCTGCGGTCTGTGTAAAGATATTGTATAGCTAACGTCATATCGGGGATGTCTGTCTGATGGCCCGCGATATTGTTTGGTGTGGGCGCAATATTGCGCCAAACGATTCGGAACCAGTCGTGGTTTAATTGCGCCATGGCTGAGACAACACTGGCATTCGCACGCACGGCCTTCAGTCTGCTGTCTGACGGGGGCAAATGAAGCTCGGCCGCGCAGCGAAGCCTTTGCTCATCGCGGCGGAAGAGGGCGCGAAAACGCCGGCCTTGGCGAACCGACAACTGCTCCGCCAGCACCCGTTCCGCCCCGCGTTCGCCGTGCCCGAGCGCCAAGTGGTAACGGAAAACGTTTGCCTTTCCGCCAAGCCACTCCGCGTCAAAATCGATCGTAATCCTGGTTGGACGGTTCGCCCAGTCGGCCGAACGGAAAGGCTGGAAGCCTGGGATTGGCGCATCCGGAGCCCACTGGAAACTGTGGGCAACGAATTCGATCGTGCTCGCTACGGCGCGCAACACAGTCGACTTGCCAGCTGCGTTGGGGCCGAAGAACGCCACAACTGTGGGAAGCCTAAAGTTTGGCGCGCCGGGGGAAGGGACAAAACGGTCCATTACAGGCGTCGTGGCCGGAAGCGCGAGGTCGAGGATCTGCGCCTCGCGGATCGATCCGAAGTTCTCAATTTCGATGCGGTGGATCATCGATGCCCTACTGGAGCAGTTAATAGTTGCATTTTATCGAAAGCAGCAGATTATCGAAACCCTAATCTCGTCATTTTTTTGTCGCCTTCGCCATTAGGCGTCAGCTCTGGGGTAAGCCTTGCGGTTCTCCGCTATCTCACGACCGGTTGGCCGCACACGCCGGCGCCGACCGATCCGCACCGCGGCGCCGGGGGCGGTCTTCGGGCTATTCACACCCGCCTCGCCTTGACAATAGGGAGAGCGCGCGGCTACACGAGCTTGATGGAGCTGCGAAGCGGAGCGCGGAGGACGGTTCTCCCCCCGACCAAGGACCTGCGCCGGAGCAGGCTGGACCGGACCGGGGCCGCTCGAAACAGCAACATGGGTCTATGATTCTTTGGGCAATCCATAACAGGAGGGAACTATGGCGCGCGTCGCTTTGGTTACCGGTGGGACTCGCGGAATTGGCGCCGCGATCGCGAAGAAGTTGAAGAATGAGGGGTATAATGCGGTTGTTTGCGATGTCGTCGAAGATCAGCTGAAGGCCTTTACGGCCGAGACCGGCATCCCCGGCTACAAGATCGACGTTTCGAACCACGCCGCCGTCGTCGAAGGCGTGCAGAAGATCGAGGCTGAGCAGGGTCCGATCGAGATCCTGGTCAACAACGCCGGCATCACGCGCGATGCCATCATGGTGAAGATGACGCGGGAGAAGAACTGGGACCCGGTCATCGCCGTCAACCTGGGCGCCGTGTTCAATACGTGCAACGTCATTCTGCCGGGGATGAACACACGCAAGTGGGGCCGCATCGTCAATATCAGCTCGATGAACGGCCAGCGCGGCCAGATCGGCCAAGCCAACTACTGCGCCAGCAAGGCCGGCGTCATTGGTTACACCCGGGCGATTGCCCTCGAGGCAGCCCGTAACGGCATTACCATCAACGTGATTTGCCCAGGCTTCATCAACACCGAGATGACGGCCGCGATGCCGAAGGAGGTCCTGGAAGGTGCCGTGAAGCAGATCCCGCTTGCGCGCATCGGTCAGCCTGAAGACATCGCCAACGGCGTCGCCTTCCTCATCAGTGATGAGGCGGCGTGGATCACCGGCCACACGCTGTCGATCAACGGCGGCCAGTTCATGGAATAGCGCTATCCATCACCTGTGTATTACGACGGAAGGCCACCCCCAAGGGTGGCTTTTCTCGTTTCCGGCCGATGTTGTCCCGCAAGGCCTTTCACGCCGGTCCTTGCACGGAGCCCGTTTGCGCCGCTGCCTTGTCGATGAAGTGCGCCAGGCGGATGTCGCGGGCGGTGAGGCCGCCCGCGTCGTGCGTCGACAGAACGACATCGACGCGATTGTAGACATTGAACCATTCCGGATGATGGTTCATCTTTTCCGCTTGAAGGGCGACGCGCGCCATAAAGCCAAAGGCTCGGTTGAAATCCTCGAAGCGAAAGGTCCGGTGGATGGCGTCCCGGCCGGCAACCTGCTGCCATCCCGGAAGCTCGGCAAGGGCAGCGGCGCGATCCTCAGCTGACAGCGTTTCGTTCATCGAAGCCTCACTTCTCCCTATCGCCTGCGCATGCACTTTGGCGGTGGGCCGGGTGCGTTCAAGGGGCGCGATTCCGGCATGAGCTGTGTGTTCCGAACACCGCCGTCGCTCGATGAGATCGCGAGTCTGGCTGCTCAGGCACTTGCGACCATCCCGCCGCCGTTGCGGACGTTTCTGCACAACGTCGTCATCCGGGTTGAGGAGTTCTGTGAGCCGGAGATCGAGGAGGAACTGGACCTTGACGGCCCGTTCGACATCCTCGGTCTCTATCGCGGCGTCTCGCTGCCGACGAAAAGCATTCTCGACGCGCCGCAGGACGTCGACATGATCCTCCTTTACCGCCGGCCGATCCTCGATTACTGGTGCGAAACGGGCGAAGACCTGACGCGGGTCATCCGCCATGTGCTGATCCATGAAGCCGGACACCACTTCGGCTTCTCTGACGAGGACATGGCACGGATCGAGGACGAGCGATGAGGGAGATAGCGCCGCCACCCCTGTCCCCGCTGCCCGCGGAGACGCTGTTCACCGCCTGTGACGAAGCGGTGCTGCCGTTCGCGACGACGGCCGAGCTGCCGGCCGCCGTCGAGATCGTTGGCCAGGGGCGCGCCACCGAGGCCCTGCGCCTCGCACTCGGCATGAAAGCCGCCGGCTACAACCTGTTTGCCCTCGGCCCCTCCGGCGTCGGCAAGTTCACCTTCGTTCGCCATGCGGTCGGGAAGGCTGCCACGCGCTGGCCCACCCCGCCGGACTGGTGCTACATCAACAATTTCGCCGAACCGCACCGGCCGAAGGCGCTCGAGCTGCCGAGCGGTCGGGGCCGGCCGCTGCAGCAGGAAGCGCAGCGGTTGATCGAAGAACTGCAGCAGGCGATCCCGGCGGCGTTTGAGACCGACGAGTACCGCAATCGCAAGAGCGCCATCCAGGAGCAATTCAAGGAGCGTCAGGAGGAAGCCTTTTCCGCCCTGCAGGCGCAGGGACGCGACAGCGATGTGGCGCTGATCAAGACGCCGATGGGGCTTGCGCTGGCGCCGACCAAGGACGGCGACGTGTTGAGCCCGCAGGACTTCGAGCAGCTCTCGGCGGAGGAAAAGCGGCACCGCCAGGAGGCGTCCGAGCGGCTGCAGAAGGAGCTCGAAGCGTTCTTGCGCGAGGTGCCCAAGTGGGAGCGCGAGCAGCGCGAGCAGTTGCGCACGCTCAACCGCGAGACGACCCAGTACGCCGTCGGCCATCTGATCGACGAGATAAAGAAGCACTGGGAGGATCTGCCCGCGGTGCTCGACCACCTCGAAGCCGTACGCGCCGACGTGATCGAGAACGTCGAGGATTTCCTGCCCAAAGACAAAGAACAGACGCCGCAGCTCCTGATCGCAGGCCGCGCACCGCAAGGCCCGATCGCGAGCCCGTTCCGCCGCTATCAGGTCAACGTGATCGTCGATCAGCAGCAGCGCACCAACGGCGACGGCGCACACGAGGGGGCGCCCGTCGTTTACGAGGATCACCCGACGCTGCCCAACCTGGTCGGCCGGATCGAGCACATTGCCCAGTTCGGCACGCTGATGACCGACTTCATGCTGATCAAGGCCGGCGCGCTCCATCGTGCCAATGGTGGCTGCCTGATCCTTGACGTTCGCCGGGTGCTGATGAACAGCTTCGCGTACGAGACGCTGAAGCGCGTCCTGCGCTCGGGCTGCATCCGCATCGAGTCGGTCGCGGAGTCACTCGGCTGGTCGACGACGATCACCCTCGAACCGGAGCCCATCCCGCTCGACGTCAAGGTCATCCTGTTGGGCGATCCGCTCATCTACTACCTGTTGAGCGCGTACGATCCGGAGTTTTCCGAGCTGTTCCGGGTCGCAGCCGACTTCGACACCCGCATGGATCGTGACGCGGTGGGCACCCAAGCCTATGCGCGGATGATCGCGACGATCGCGGGGACGGCGAAGCTCAAGCCGATTGATCGCGGCGGCGTCGCGCGGCTGATCGAGCATGGCGCCAGGCTCGCAGGCGATGCCGAGAAGCTGACGACGCACGCCGATGGGCTCGAAAGCCTGTTGCGCGAGGCGGACTTCTGGGCCGGCGAGGCGCACGCCGACACCATCGGCCGCGCCCACGTGCAGCAGGCGATCGACGCCCGCACTTACCGCTCGGATCTCTTGCGCGAGCGGATCCAGGAGGAGATCCGGCGCCGCACCCTGGTCATCGAGACCGATGGCGCCCGCATCGGCCAGATCAACGGCCTGGCCGTGATCCAGCTCAATCACTTCGCGTTCGGCCGGCCGAGCCGGATCAGCTGCCGCGTTCGCCTCGGCAAGGGCGAGGTGATCGACATCGAGCGCGAGGTGGCTCTCGGCGGCCCGCTCCATTCCAAGGGCGTGCTGATCCTCTCCGCCTTCCTGAGTTCCCGCTTTGCCCGCGAGCAGCCGCTGTCGCTCAATGCGAGCTTGGTGTTCGAGCAGTCGTACTCCGGCGTCGAGGGCGACAGCGCGTCGTCCGCCGAGCTGTACGCGCTCATCTCGGCGCTGGCGGAGATCCCGATCCGGCAATCGCTGGCGGTGACGGGCTCGGTCGATCAACAGGGCCGGGTGCAGGCGATCGGCGGCGTCAACGAGAAGATCGAAGGCTTTTTCGATATCTGTGCCGCCCGCGGCCTTTCCGGTGAGCAGGGGGTGCTGATCCCGGCCGCCAACGTCAAGCACCTGATGCTGCGCGCCGATGTCGTCGAGGCGTGCCGCGAGGGCCGGTTCGCCGTCTACCCCGTCGAGACCATCGATCAGGGCATCGCGCTCCTGACCGGCGTGCCGGCGGGAACAGCCGACGAAAAAGGCGTGTATCCGCCGGGCACGGTCAATCGCGCGGTTGCCAACCGGTTAGCGCGCTTCGTGCGCAAGGCCGTGCGCTTTGTCCGCGAAGCCGAGGGCGGGAAGGGAAACAACAGCGCGAAAAAGGGCAGGGAGATTTTGCGGTGACGGCCCCGCCGGCCAGCGGCGATCTGGTGGCGCGGCGCCGCTTTCGCCGGGTCGTCGTCGCCTTTGACTGGGGCAGCGAGAACGCCGGTGCGGTCGAGCTGGTGACGGCGCTGGCAGAGCGCCTGCGCGCCGAACTGAAGGCGATGTTCGTCGAGGATATCGACCTCATGCGCTTGGCCGAGCATCCGTACGTGTTTGCCTTCAGCACGCTGTCGGCGACAGGGCAGCAGCTGGCGGCGGAGCACTTGCGGCGCGTCTTGCGGTCCCGGCTGGCGCGCAGCCGCGAAGCGGTCGAGGCGTCGGCCCAGCGCCGGCAGCTCAAGTATGCCTTCGAAGTGCGCCAGGGACGGCTCCTGGCCGAGGCCCTGAAGGCTGCCGACAGCGAGGATCTGGTCATCTTGAGTTGGACGGCTGGCGCCGCGCTCGCTTCCTTTGGGACGCGGCAGGCGCCGCCCGTGGTGATCGCCCGGGCGCTGGCGGAGGCGCACGCGCGCTCGGTGCTGCTCCTGCATCCGGACGCACCGGCCCGCGGGCCGCTGGTTCTCGCCTACGACGGTTCGGCCGCGGCCGATGCGGCGCTCCTGGCGGCGCTTGAGATCGCCGATCAGGACGGCGGCGTCATCGAGGTCGCCCTGCTTTCGGGCCGGGCGGCAGACGTCGATCGCTGGGCGCAGGCGATCCAGCAGACGCTTACCGACTACCCTGCCGCCTCCGGCCGGTTCCGCGCGCGGCTGATCTCCCTTCCCCGTGGCGAGGTGGAGGACGTCTGTCGCACCGCGGCGCGGCTTGGCGCATCGCTCATCGTGCTGGGCGCCGATCTCGCGCTGGCCCAGCACGACACCGGCCGCCGCGCCCTCGAACGCGTCCTCTGCTCGGTGCTGCTGGTGCGGTAGATACGGCCGGGATCGCGTGGACGAGAAGAGGGGGTGGACGCGAAAACGCACGCGGCAGAACACGGCCAAAGGCCACTCCGCCTCACGCGGGGCGGCGATTTGGTAACGTGTCACGGGAACTCGCGGAACCCGAAGTACCCCCCTCCCCCTGCCCCCTCCCGCAAGGGGAGAGGTGTAAGCGGCGGTGTCTGGTCCCCCAACCCCGTGCGGGAGGAAAGACAGCCGGTGTCCAGTCCCCCCTCCCCGTGCGGGATGGCAAAAAACAGCCGGTGTCTCGTCCCCCCCTCCGCGTGCGGGAGGGGAAAAACAGCTGGTGTCCAGTACCCCCTCCCCTTGCGGGAGGGGGTAGGGGGAGGGGGCCGTGCCCCTCCGTCGTGGTTCCACAGACACCATACCGATATTGCAAACCGCGTCGGTTGGCATCGCCGTCAGGAAATTTCCGGCGCCATGATCCCGCCGGGAAACTTTGTCCCATCTGGTGAACGAAAAGACCGCCCTGTCGCCGGAGATGGCGCTCAGGATCGAAAAGGCTTTCGGAGTGTCGATGGAGGTAACTACTCAGGCGGCTGGCTTTTTCAGGTGGCCGGGGTGGGTTGTGGGGGGCCGGTGAGGAGGTTGCCGATGGCTTCGAGCGCGGTTTTGCCGTGCAGCCTGGCGGTGCCGGTGATGGAGCG
>JBATPX010000131.1:0-2288 GCA_049291695.1 Defluviicoccus sp. | reverse complement strand
TTGGCGCCGTTCAGCACATCGGCCTCAGGCGCGCTCAACAACACCCCGTCGCTGAGCGCGACATCGACCGCGTTGCCGCGATCGAAGAACTCGGGAGGGCCCGCTAGCAGCGCCGTCTCAGCTATTCCGGCCGCGGCCGAGACGGGCAGCGTCAAGAGCGTGCCGTAATCAGTGCCATTGGAAGAGCGATAGAGCACGGCGCCATTCCATGCTCCCGTGGCCGGCCGGCTCACGGCGACGTAGAAGCCGGCGTCGTTGTCACGATCGGACAGGATCGGCATGTCGAGAAGATGCAGCAGCGTCGGCCCGATTTCGGGCACAGTGTCGTCAGGCCGCGTGTCGTCACCCGGCGGTACGCTCTGAGTATAGACGCTGGCATCGGTCGCGTAGCCCTCGCATGCGAGCCGGCCGTCGTCCCAGCCGGTGCGATAGAGGCGGATGCGAAAGGTGATCTCTGCGTCGACGAGATCGACGACATCACCCGGCTGCAGGCGGGCATAGCGGGTTGGCAGGACGAAGCGGAACTGGGTGCGCTCGGCCCACTCGGCCGCAAGCATGGCTTCTGCGATCTGCTTCGCCCTGGTGCCGTCCATGACGAGTGGGATGGTGATGTTGCTGACCTCGCCTTCTGGGGAGATCTGCCGCCGTGCCGCCTGGCTGCCCTGCTCGTAAGAAGCGTTCTTGTTGATGAAAACGACGTTGACCGCCTTCGAGAGCTCGTGCTCCTGGCGGCGGACGATGGTCAAGGTCTCGACGCCCTGATCGCCGAGCGGCACCAGTTCATCGACGCTGATGGTGGCCACCGGCGCCGCCCCGCGCGGGCGGAACACGATCACGCCGCCGGTCTCGATCACATCGAGAAAGTTGGCGCGCACCAGGTGCTCCAGCGTCGAGCGGACGCTGGCGACGTTCGAGATCACCAGGCCATCGCAGGTGCCGCTGAGCGCCGACACATCGACAGCCGCAGGGGGCAGCCCTGCGCGCTTGCAGAGATCGAGCACCACGTTGGCGAGGCTAGCCATAGGCGCCTCGGAAGATGAGACGGAACCAGTAGGCCCAGTTGGAGGAAAGGGTGTCGGCGCGCGCCGCAAGGCCGATCAGCCCGTCATCGATGCCGGCGAACAGCGGATCGAGGCTGACGCGGTAGAAGTAATAAGAGAGCGTCACCCGCGTCCAATGCGAGGGCAGGCACTGCGCCGCCGGCTGCAGATACTCCGAGTGCGAGCCCTGCCAGCGGGCCTGGTCGAAGGGATCGTTTGAGGCCGCGAACTCGTAGTGCTTCGGCCCGGGATCGAGGAGCCGGGCAACTCCAAACGCGAACGCCTCGTCCATCTTGGTGCGATAGCGGTCGCCGGACAGGATGGCGATCTCCAGCCACGGCTCGAGGTCATACTGGTGATAGTGCAGCGCGTCGCGGCGGATATAGTCGATGCTCTCGCCGGGATCGGTGGCCGCGCGCGGCATGTCGTCTGGCACACGCACCGCCGGGTTGCCGTAGGGGAAGTTCAGCAACAAGTGCGGATCGCACTTTTCGGCCAGCGCCGTCTGGAACGCGCTCTCATCGCCGAGCGCGCGGTAGCACGACAGCAGGATCTTATAGTGGTGGGTGAAGTGGTTCCCGTACTGGGTGGCGTTCGACGGGAAGGCGTAGTTTTCCTTGGCTGCGCGCAGCGTGTTCAGCCAGGCCGTGATCACCACGCGTTCCGATGGATCGAAGGCCGCCCACACGGCGATGATCGCCTTCAGCAGCCACTCGAAATTCGTCTCGTTGATCGAGTTGCCATCGGGGACATTGAATTCGCACCAGTCGAGGACATGCGCCTTGATCCTGGCCAGCGCGGCCGGATCATGGGACCAGAGGTAATATTGCAGGATGATCCCGAGCGCGCGGAAATCGGTGAACGCGCGCCGGGAGACGGTCACCTCCGGGATCGAGGTGTCGGTCGCGCCCGACGAGACCAGCGTTTTCACCAGCACGTAATCATTAGACATGGCGCTTTGGGCGAACTTGGCCAGCTTGAGCCGCTGGACGTCGAGCCAGGGAAGATCGTTCACCTTTTCCGGCAATGCACCCAAGTCCATCGTCGATGGCGCGTACGCCGGCAGCGCCCAGGTGCTGGCTGGCATCAGCGTCCTTCCGCGACCTGGACCAGGTCGTACTTGGTGTTGGCGACGAGGCAGCGGCCGTCGGCCAAGGCCAGCACCGGGCCGGGAAAGGAGATCGTGCCAAACGCGATCAGCTTGTCGCCGCCGGCGGTGTACGCGGTCAGCCGGTTGCCGTAGTGGGT
>JBATPX010000130.1:0-1987 GCA_049291695.1 Defluviicoccus sp. | reverse complement strand
CCCCGATGGCAACTCGATCAACGAGACGAATTTCGAGTGGCTGCTGAAGGCGATCATCGCCGTGTGGGCGGCCTTCGATCCATCGGAACGCGTGGTGATCACGGCCTGGCTGAACACGCTGCGCGCGGCCAAGGAAAACTACGCCTTCCCGTCGAACGCCACCCAGTACGGGAACCACTTCACCCACCACTATAAGATCCTGCTGTCGTGCTACCGCGCGCTCGGCGATGAGCCAGCGTTTCAGGCGGCGCTTGCTGAGAAGTGCGATCCACACCTGTTGGTGAATTTCCCCTACGGCAACGGGGCCGTGCGTGTGCCGGACGACATGCCGCGTGCGGCGACCGATCCCGGCGAGAGCATCGACTATATCCGCCGCGACGCGCTGCACTATCACCAGTACGACCTCGAGCCGTGGCTGGAGATCGCCATTCTGTCCGGCGAACGCTACCGCCAGAAGATGGACGAGGCGTTCGCGTTTGGGGTTGCCCGGATCCTCGATCCCGGGCCGAAGCACTACGAGTTCGCGGCCTCAAACGATCCCTTCGATCAGGCCCGCTGGCAGGGCTCGCGATCGGAATACCTGCAGCCGGCGGCGCAGTATCTGCCGTCGCATTGGACGCGGGTGACGCTCTCTTATTATTTCTACCGCCTCACCCTCGATCCGCTGTTCGCCGGCATCGATGACGGGCTGATCGGCCTCGCCGCCCGTGCTGACGTGCTGTCGTCGTATTGGGCCTACTGGTTCCGTCTCATCTTTCGAGGCGCCTATGGCTAGCCTCGCCAACGTCGTGCTCGATCTGTGCAAGCGCGCAGGGCTGCCGCCGGAAGCGGTCGATGTCTCGGCGCTCACCGGGACCTGCGATGGCCTGGTGATCTCCAACGTCGCCAGCGTCCGCTCGACACTGGAGCACCTGGTGCGGGCCAACTTTCTCGATGTCATCGAGAGCAGCGGCGTGATCCTCTTCCGTCCGCGGGGAGGGGCGCCGGTGGCCACCATCAGCGTCGATGAGCTGGTGCCGATCGGGGATCAGGGCGTCGAGACTTTGACCCTTGTCCGGCGGCAGGAAACCGAGCTCTCGAAGGCAGTCAACGTCGTTTTCATCAACAGACACGCCTCTTATGAGCAGGGCAGCCAGGCGGCGCGCCGGCAGATCTGGCCCGACGGCGAGGTCAGTAACGTCACCATCCCCCTGGTGATGGACGGCGCCAGGGCGAAGCAGATCGCAGAAGCCATGCTTGCGGCCGAATGGGCCGAGCGCACCCAGTTCCGCTTCGTGCTGCCCACCCGTTACGCGCGCCTCCAGCCGGGCGATGTCGTCGATCTCGTCGATGGCGATGTCACCTATCAGGTGCGGCTCTATCGCACCGGCTGGGACGACGGCAGGCTCGCCTGTGAGGGCTACGCGACCGATGCAACTGTCTACACGCAGAGCGCGCCCCCCGGCGATGACACGCGCCCCGATGACACCGTTCCCGAGATCGGGCCGACGGTGCTGCACCTCCTCGACTTGCCCATCCTGTCCGATCGCGACAACGACGCCGGCTTCTACGTCGCTGTGACCCGGCCGGCCACGGGAGCATGGAATGGCGCGGTGCTCTACCGCTCAACCAATGGGGCCGACTACGGTACTCTCCTGACGATGGGCCTGTCGGCCACCGCCGGCACGGCCGAGACGGCGCTGCCGGCGGGCCCCACGGAGTTCTTCGATCGCGGCAACGCCGTCGACGTCGCGCTCACCGATGGGGTGTTGTTGAGCGCGCCTGAAGCCGATGTGCTGAACGGCGCCAACGGCGCTCTCCTCGGCGAGGAGATCATCCAGTGGACGACGGCAACCCTGATCGGCACCAGGCGCTATCGCCTCTCCGGCCTGCTGCGCGGCCGGCTGGGCACCGAGTATGCCATTTATGACCATTCCGTCGGCGAGCGGTTCATCGTGCTTCAGCCCGTCGGCACCACGCTGGAGCGGGTGCGCGATTCCGTCGATCT
>JBATPX010000129.1:0-14352 GCA_049291695.1 Defluviicoccus sp. | reverse complement strand
CAGCCAGCATGGCGGCGGCGGTGTTCATGGCGGCGGCGGCGTTAGCAGGGGGCGCAACGCTTGCCGCCGCCGGTCGCGCGCCTGCCATCGACTTGGGCTCACCATGCGCATGGCCGCGGACGCCGGCCTCAAGACGATCGGCCGTGCTGTCGCCGCGCTCGATCAGGTAGCGAAGGTCGTCGGCAAGGGAGTCTCCCTTGGAGAGCTGCTCCTGCAGGCGCTCGGACGAGATTTTCAGAGTGCTGATGCCTTCCTCCGCCCGCCGCGTCGCATCTCGAAAGGTGTTTGCCAGCACCTCCAACTGCTGCCGGTGCTGGCGCATTTCGCTCAACCGCCGGTTCAGCACCGCGGCCAGGCCGATGGTCCCGCTCATCAGGAGGGCGAGAACCACATCGAGGGCAAGCGTCCATGTCACGGGCTGCGTCTCCTGTTCTTGCGCTCGGCCGGTGCCTCGATCTGGGCGGCCAGGCGGCTGCCCTGGCGCCCCATCTGCGCGATGTACATGGGCACCCCGCCGCAGCGCAGATCGATCAGGCTGTCGGGGGTGGCATCGAACATGATCCGGTTGCCGACCTTCAGCTCGAAGACGTCCTTCAGCGTCAGCACCGTCTCGTCAAGGACCGCCATCAGCTCGACTTGCGTGTTCCACAGCTCGGTGGCGAGGTGGGTTTCCCAGATCGAGTCGCGGCCGAACTTCTCGCCCATGAACATCTGCAGCAGGAGCTCGCGCACGGGCTCGAGCGTCGCGTAAGGAATGCACAGGTCGAAATGGCCGCCGCGGTCTTCCATATCGATGCGCAGACGGGCGAGGATGGCAGCATTCGACGGCCGCGAGATGGTGGCGAAGCGCGGATTGGTCTCCAGCCGGTCGAAACGGAACGTCACCGGACTCAAAGGTTCGAACGCGGCGCCTAAGTCGGTAAGGATGACATGGACCATCCGTTCGACCAGGCTGCGCTCGATTGTGGTGTAGGGACGGCCCTCGATCCGCATCGCCGCCGTTCCGCGCCGACCGCCAAGGAGAACGTCAACAACCGAATAGATCAGGGCGGAATCGACGGTGATCAGGATGTAGTTGTCCCATTGCTCGGCGCGGATCACGCTTAGCATTGCCGGCAGCGGCACGCCGTTGAGGTAATCGCCGAAGCGGACGGAGGCGATGCTGTCGAGCGAGACTTCCACGTTGTCGGAGGTGAAATTGCGCATGCTGGTCGACATCAGCCGCACGAGGCGGTCGAAGACAACCTCCAACATCGGCAGCCGCTCGTAGGAGACGAGGGCACTGTTGATGATCGCCTGGATGCCGGATTGACCGAACGAGCCGCCCGCCTCCTCCTCGAAGCCGAGCAGGCTGTCGATCTCGTTCTGGCTGAGAACGCGTGTGGGCGGCGGGCTCGCGGCTGCCGCCGGCGGGGCTTCATCCGCACCAGCGTCGCTGTCGAGTTCCGCCGTCATCGCCTCCCAGGCCGCGGCGAGATCCTCCTGATCGTCACTTGCGGGGTTGCCGCCGCCATCGGGGCTGTTGGGGTCGAACGGGCTCGGGGGCACCACGGGATGGCCTCGCTGTCTTGGGCCGCTACTGCATCAGGAGTTCGGAGAACAGCACATCGTTGATCGGGCTGGGCGCGACCGCTGCCTGGATCCGCCGCAGGAGCTCCTCGCGAAGGCGAACGCTGCCCGCCGATCCGTGCAATTCTTCCGGCCGCAGCTCGCGAAGGTAGGTCTGGGAGTAATCAACGATCCGCGGCATCGCTTCCTGGATCCGCGCCGCTGTCGTCTCGGCCGGAATCTCGAGAGTCACCCGCAGTTTGAGGAAGATCGGCCGCGATCGGCCGGTGTTGAGGCTCACCATCAGATCGGGAAGCGAAAAATAGCTGGTGACCGGCGCTGCCGCCTGGTCGTGGCCGTCCTTGGCTGCGGTTTCTCCACCGCCAAGGAAGGGATCGAGCAAACCAGCGAAGTACGCGCCGGCACCGCCCGCGATCAGCCCGACCACAACGGCGGCGACCACGATCAACGGCAGACGTGACTTGGCGCGTTTGACCGGCGGGCTGGTCGCGCCTTCGTCTGCGTCGGCGGGATCTGGCTGTTTCTTGTCTGCCATCTGCGCGTCATCGCACTCTTGGGCTGCACGGGGCTGCGGAGTGCGCACACTCCGCCCGCCGCCGACTGTACGGGGCAGCCGTTAACAAGCCGTTGCGCGCGGTGCGCCGACGTCTGCCCGGCAAGAATTGCCGCGCGCGCCCACCCGGCCCGGCAGAAAAGCGGCCCGGCTTCCGGGGTGGTGTATCAACGCATTGATCCTGCTTATTCTTTCTCCTGGCCTGGGATTTGCAGCTCGGGGGCTGGCGCCCCAGGCAGAAGGCTCCCCCATGGAAAACGGCATCCTCGTCGGTCTCTCCGCGCAGACGGCACTGAGGCGGCAGCTCGAAGTCGTCGCCAACAACCTTGCGAACATGAACACGACCGGGTTCAAGCGCGAGAAGATGCTGTTCACGCCGTTTATGCCGGCCCAGACCACGGCCGCCGCGATGAAGGGCGGCAGACCGGTGTTCGTCGAGGACAAGGCGACCGTGTTCGACGCAAGCCCGGGCCGCCTCGAAACGACGGCTGCCCCGCTCGATCTCGCCATCCGCAGCGACGGCTATTTCGTCGTCGAGACGCCGCAAGGCACCCGTTACACGCGTGATGGGCAACTCCATGTCAATGATCAGGGCCAGCTGGTCACCGCCGCTGGCCATGCCGTAATGGGCAGTGGCGATGCGCCAATCGCGCTCGATCCCACCAGCACCCAGATCTCCGTTGCCGCGGACGGCACGATCTCGACGGAGAGCGGTGATGTTGGCCGCTTGCGCATCGTGCGCTTTGCCGACGCGGGAAGCCTCCGTAGTGCCGGCAGCGGGCTTTGGCAAAGCGAGGAGGCGCCGCTGGATGTTGAGCGGCCCGACGTCGTCCAGGGCATGCTGGAGCGTTCCAACGTCGAGCCGATCCTCGAACTTGAACAGATGATCCAGGTCCAGCGCGCCTACGAGCAGGCGAAACAGCTCGTCGAGCGCGAGGACGAGCGGATCAAGAAGATGGTGCAGGCCTATGCGGCATAATCAAAGCTTGGCACCGCGGCAGCAGAGGAGAGGCTGGATATGAGAGCGCTCAATATCGCCGCCACGGGAATGCTCGCCCAGCAGCAGAACGTCGAGGTGGTCTCGAACAACCTCGCCAACATGAACACGACCGCGTTCCAGCGGCGGCGGACCGAGTTTCAGGACCTTCTCTACGATAATTTGCGCCGGGTCGGATCGACCTCGGCCGAGGCGGGCACCGTCGTTCCCTCCGGCGTGCAGATTGGCTTGGGCGCCCGTCTCGCTGCAGTCTATCGCATTGCGAGCCAGGGAAATCTTTCGGCGACGGATAATCCGTTCGACCTTGCCATCCAGGGCAAGGGCCTGTTTCCCGTCGATCTGCCAGACGGTACGCGCGCGTATACACGCGACGGCACGTTTCAGCTGAACGCCGAGGGGGAGGTCGTCACCCACGACGGCTATTCCGTCGGCCCGGGCCTCACCATTCCCGCCGATGCGGTCGACGTGGTGATCAACCAGAGCGGCGAAGTGCTGGTGAAGCAGCAGGGCCAGGTGAACCTGCAGAACGTCGGCCAGTTCCGGATCGTGAGCTTCCCCAACGAAGCCGGGCTGGAGGCGATCGGCGGCAACCTGCTTCTGGAGACGCCGGCTTCGGGCGCACCCGCCGAGGGAGCGCCGCAGGACCAGGGCTACGGCAGCATCCTGCAAGGGTTCCTCGAAACATCGAACGTTAACCCGGTTGAGGAGATAACCAATCTGATTTCGGCGCAGCGCGCTTACGAGATGAACTCGAAAGTGATTCAGACCGCCGACGACATGATGGGCACGCTCAGCAACTTGCGATGACCCCCTTCTCTGTCAAGCTCTGTGCAGCCGTTCTGTTGGCGATCCTCGCGGTCCCGGCGCTGGCAGCACCTGCCGCGCCACCGCAGTCGCCTGCGGCGCCGGTGATGTTGAACGCCAATCCGGTCGTCGCGGGGCCCATGCTGCGCCTGGGCGATCTCTTCACCAATGCGGGCTCCGCGGCGGCGGTCGTCATCAGCAAGACGCCCGCGGTCGGTCAGCCGCTCGTGCTCGACGTCCAGGCGCTATATCGCCTGGCGCGGAGCTACGGGCTCGCGTGGCGGCCGCACGCGGCATCGGAGCGCGCCGTGGTGGAGCGGGAGAGCCGCGTTGTCGACGGCGCCGCCCTTGTCCAGCTCGCAGGCGCGGCCCTTGCCGACAAGGGAATCAGCGGCGATGATCTCTCGATCGAGCTGACGACGCCAGCTCAGGGCGTGCGTGTCCCGAGCGAGGCCACGGCAGGCATCGAGCAGCTCAGCTACCATCCCGACAGCCGGCAGTTTACCGGCGTCGTTGTGGCCGTCATCGACGGCACCACCGCCCAGCGCACCGCTATCGCCGGCCGCGTGCTCCGCACCGTCGCCATGCCGGTCGTGGTCCGCCGCCTGCAGGGGGGCGAGGTCATCGCTGCCAATGACATCGATTGGGTTGCCGTCCGCGACAGCCGCGTGCCGGTGAATGCCGTGCTCGACGCCGCCGCTCTGGTCGGCCTCACGCCGAAGCGCATGCTCCGGCCGGGCCAGCCGATCCTCGCCTCGGACGTGCAGCAGCCGCTGCTTGTTGCCAAAGGCTCGTTGGTGACGATGATTGTCGAGACGCCGGTG
This sequence comes from Defluviicoccus sp., assembly GCA_049291695.1. Taxonomy (GTDB): domain Bacteria; phylum Pseudomonadota; class Alphaproteobacteria; order Rhodospirillales; family Defluviicoccaceae; genus Defluviicoccus. The sequence goes on along the minus strand of JBATPX010000129.1, from coordinate 9,605 downwards.
ATGCAGCTCACCGCGCGCGGCCGTGCGCTTGCCGACGGTGCCAAGGGCGATGCAATCCCGGTCGCCAATCTGCAATCGCAATCGGTCGTGGGCGGCGTCGTCACCGGCCCGGGCGCCGTTCTCGTCGCCGGCCCCGACGCACTCCAGGCACGGCGGCAATAGGCAATGGCCCCTTTCTGTGTGCCCGCCCTTCGGTTCGCGCTCGCGGTTGGGCTGGCTGCGGCTACAGCCGGCTGTGCCACTGCAGAGAGGCTCAAGAACCTCGGCGAAGGGGGACCGAAGCTGAGCGAGATATCCAATCCGCAGACGGCACCCGACTACCAACCGGTCAGCCTGCCGATGCCGCGGACGCAGCTGCCCGAAGACAACCCCAACTCCCTCTGGCGTGCCGGCGCGCGGGCCTTCTTCAAGGACATCCGCGCGAAAGAGGTGGGCGACACGGTGACGGTCCGCCTGCGGCTCGACGACAGTGCGAAGTTCAAGAACCGGACCCAGCGCAACCGCGACGACGGCGAAACGATGGAGCTGAATGCCGCCCTTGGCTATGAGAGCCGGCTCGGCAAGATCTTTCCGCGCGCGGTCAACAAGGGCGGCGCACTCCTGGACTTCGGCACCGATCATGGCACCGAGGGTGACGGCGCGATTGACCGCAGCGAGGTGCTCGAGCTGACGGTCGCGGCGATGGTAACCCAGGTGCTGCCCAATGGCACTCTCGTCATCATGGGCCGGCAGGAGATCCGGGTGAACTTCGAGATGCGTGAAATGCTGATCACCGGCGTCGTCCGGCAGCAGGACATCGAGGCCGACAACTCCGTCACCCACGAAAAGATCGCCGAGATGCGCGTTGCCTACGGCGGTCGCGGCATGCTGAGCGATTTGCAGCAGCCCCGCTGGGGAACGCAGCTGTGGGACATCATCTGGCCGTTCTAGGTCAAACTTCCGCGACTGCGTGCCCGCGAGTGCCGGCGACCGCGTCAACGATGCAGCGTTTTCAGAAACGCGATGATCTCCTTGCGTTTCTTGACATCGGCGATGCGGATTGTCTTGGTCGTCCCCGGCGCGAACGTCGACGCGTCGGCGAGGTACTGATCGAGCTCGGCCTCCGTCCAGGCACCGCCCTTCTGCCGCAGAGCCAGCGAATACCCGTACCAGTCGCGATCGCGGGCTTTTTCCGCCCCAACGATGCCGAATAGATTCGGCGCGACGCGGAACGGGCCGCCGCGTTCGAGGCTGTGACAGACAACGCAACTGTCGGCAGCCGTCCCTCGGCCCCAGGGCTGCCCAGGGACCTGGCCAGCACTTGCCGCCCAGGCGGCCGAGGCGACGACGCCCGCCGTCAAAATAAGTGCGATGACGAGACTGTGCCGAGCGAGGGAGCCCCTCGGCCGGAGCGGAAAGCGAATGCGGGTCATGCCGTGTCCTCCCTGAACAGGCCGCGGTTTTCTGTCCCCGGCGCGTCCGCAAGGGCGCGGCCAAAAGGGCCGTCGGCTCATGTGCTATTTTGCCGCATTCCGGTTGTCTGTGCTACCGTTTGCGTCACAGCTGCCGCGGCGGAACAGAGCCGGCATCGGCCTCGCCGGGCCATGTCCGCAGCCGCTCCCTCAGCACTTGGGCGGCGAACTCTGGTCGCCGCCGGCCTGAGCACATAATCCACCCGCTCGGGCCGGCGACTTGCCTTGCACGTCGGCGGTTCGCCGATCCAACCGCCTGAGCAACCGACAATTGTCGTGAATGCGTCGCATTTTTATGTCATGATGAAGGTAACCTTTAATGAGCGGTGCGGGCATCCGTGCGCACAAGCTCAACCGGGTTCTTCAGCGGTGCCCGGACAATGACGGCAGGGATTGCTTCGAAGGCGGGGCGGGCTTCGGCATTGGTCGACGTCTTTATCAGCTATGCGCGAGAAGACCGCGACCGGGCGATGGGCCTCGTCGACGCGCTCGAGCGCGCCGGCCGCTCAGTGTGGTGGGATGTCTCGATCCCGGCCGGCTCCAACTGGCACAAGGAGATCACGCGCAGGCTCGCCCAGGCGAAATGTGTCATCGTCTTGTGGTCAGCGACGTCCATTTACAAGGAGTTCGTCACCGACGAGGCGGAACAGGGCAAGCGGCAGGAAAAGCTGATCCCTGTCCTCATCGATCCGGTCGACCCGCCACTCGGCTTCGGCCGCCGGCAGTGCGCAAACTTGGTCGGCTGGCAGGGCGAGTGGGAGTTTCCCGACTACCAGATCCTATTGCGCGCGATCACCGAGAAGATTGACGGGCAGCCCGATGCCGAGCTTGGCGCAGACCAGCCGGCGCCGGTCGGGCTGGCGGACGTCGCGCCGAGGCCGCTTTTCGCCACGGGGGCAATCGCACCGGCCAGCCAAGCCCTTCGCCGCGCTCATCCTTTCGTTTCTCCAGTCGCCACGCGCGTGGGCATCTCCTCGCCCTGGCTGCGTTGGCTGCTCTACAGCGCGATGGCGGTTGCCATTCTTTGGATCGACCCTTTCGGCGCCTTCGCCGCCACCCAGCGCCTGTCCCAGGATAGCGCCAACCGGATCTTCGGCCCGCTTTACCCGCCCACGGGGCGCGATCAGGTGTCCGTTATCCTGTGGCGCGATTCCAGTTTGGCGACCCTCAAGCTCACCTGGCCGATCCCGCTCGCACGGCACGCCCGCGCGCTCAGCGCGATCCTCACCTACCGGCCCAAAGCCGTGTTTGTCGATATCGTCTACTCGAACGACCGCGGCGATGTCGGCGTCGAGCAGCTGCGCGAGACCATCGGTGACTACGCCGACGCGCGCATTCCGCTCCTGTTCGCGGCACCGTCCAATGCGGGCGAGGCGATCATCCCGGCGCTCAGCAGCGCCCTCCCCGACGACAAGCTTGCCGGCGTGCCGAGGCCGATCGAGGACGGGGTAACGCGAACCTACCCGGAGGAGGTGAAAGTCGGCACCGCGATCTACAAGACCGCGGCCTTCCGCCTGTTGCAGCTCACCGATACGACGGACGACGGCATGCAGGCCCTGAGCGATCGAATGCGCCGCAGCATCGAGATCGTCTGGGGCACTGAGCCGCACCCGATCAACAAGGAGATCATCGGCGACTGCGCGTCGTCTGCGCCGGAGACACCTGCGCAACGACTGTTGGCTGCGTTCGTGCGGCCGGGCGCGTTGATGAACCCCTGTCCCAATGCGCCGACGATCCCGATCCAGGCGATCCTCGACTCCACCCGCGACCAACGCTTTGCGGCGTTGATCGAGAACAGGATCGTCATCCTCGGGACGGCGGTGCAAAGCGTCCCCGATGAGGTGACGACACCGGTCAATGGCCGTCTGCCAGGCGCGCATCTGCACGCGATGGCGCTCGACAATCTCCTCACCTTTGGCGAGCGTTACAAGAGCCGCGAGCCAGGCGCCCTGTTCAAGGCAGTCAAGGCGGTTACCGTTGTCCTGATGCTGGCAGCGCTTCTGGCGGAGGAAGGCCGGCGCGGCGGGGCGGGTGATGCGCGATCGTGGCTGCGCGCGACGGCGGCCGTTGTGCTTGCCGTCGTGATCGGCTTAGCAGCGGCGGTGCTCAGCTTCGCGGTTCTTGACCTGCCGCCGGCGGATTGGATGGGGACGCTGGGCCTGGCGCTGACCATCGCTCTTCTCGCGCGCGCCGGGCTCGTCGAAACCGTGTTCAACCGCGGTCGCTGGTCCCGGCCGCAGCGCGCAAAGGCGCGCATGCAATCATCCTGATCAAACGAGGTCAACTTAACAGTACTTTGCGCATCAACTTCGGTTGGAAAGCTACAGGCACCGGCAAATGCGTTTTGCGCTGCATCTACGCAGCAGACGGAGAGGAGGGAGCGCGAAATGACGAGGCTATCGTGGCTGTTGATCATCGGCCTGCTCATGAGTGCAGGCATTGCGCAGGCCGACGACCTTCGGGTTGTGCGTATCGTGTCCAAGACGGTGACGCTTTACACGAACGCCGAGGCAAGCGGCGTGGTGCAAAAGTTCACTAGCGACCAGCTCAGCGTTCCGCCCGGCGGGCTCAGCGTCGCGGCCTTCGATGAAGCGACGATGATGCTGAAGATCACCGTGAACGGCCAAACCGGCTGGGTCGAGGCGCATCGGGTCGAGACGAACAAGCCGCCAAGCGTAACCGTGGTGTGCGACAGGCGATCCCTGCCGCAGGCCACAGCCGCGGCGCGGAACGCCGGCGAGCGCGGCACGTGCGCAGGGAAGCGGTGACGGTGACCCTGGCGCGGCGAGAGCTGCCAGCGACGGCACTCGCTGCGCTCCTGGTTGCGGCCCTGTTGGGCGGTTGCCAGGAAGGCGGGAGCGTCGGCGAAACCCTGACGACGGGGTTCGAAACGGTCAAGGATAAGGCCGGCAAAGCATTGACGGCGGTGGTCGACACGGTGTCGCCCGTCGTCGAGCTGCCGAAGGAGGGCACGCTCCTTGCCAGCCTCAAGCCGACCGGCTTCGACTATACCTCAATCGAGGCGAAGAGGCCGCGCGACCTTGCGCTGGAGCGCGCTGCTGGCCGCGGCTTGATCGACGCACCGGCGTTGACCGATTACCTCAACGCAATGCTCGGTCGGGTTGCCGAGCAGGCGCCGGATTATGGCGTTCCGGCCCGGGTCTACGTCCGCGATTCCTTCGAAATCAACGCGTCGGCAATGCCGAGCGGTGCCATCATCCTGCCGCTTGGGATGTTGCGGGTGATCGATACGGAGGACGAATTGGCCTTCCTCTTGGGCCACGAGTTCACACACGTTTATCGGCGCCACCACACCTCAGATTGGTATGTGACGGCGCAGAAGCACTCCCTCGCAGCGATGGAATTGGGCTTCGATGTTGCCCAGTCGTTTCGGCATCGCTTTGCGACGAAAGCCGAGAACCAGCTGGACGATCTCATGCTGGCCAACGAGGCGTCGTTGCTCTTGAGCGAGACGCTCCTCTCTCCGGCGTGGACGCGCACGCAAGAAGACGAGGCGGATGTGGTCGGCCTCGATCTGATGTACACGGCCGGCTACGACTATAGGGCAGCATTCACCCTTCTCACCAAACTGGGGGAAGCGGAAAAGCAACTCATTCTGCAGGATAAAAAACCAGGCGAGCGGGTTTTGGACTACCTCGAAAACCGTGTCGATGAAACCAGGGTCAGCCGCGAGATCGATCCCCGCAAATGGCAACAACTGGTCGAGGGTGCAGCCAAACAAGCCTGGGGATGGGTGAACCGCCAATTCAGCCGCAACCATCGCACTTATGAAGAGCGATCGACCTTCCTCACAGACTATGCCGACGCAACAGGTCAGTACGTAACCGCCGTTAAGCGCCGGCAACCGGTTCCGTGGTCGGCCCAGGGGCGGAAGGCACCTCCACAGGCCCTCGCCAGTGCAGACGCGACCGCGATCCGAGCGGTCTTCGACAATTACGATCTCGCGCGGCGGGCGGAGGACGCGCTCGACAAACGCGATCCAAAAACCGCGCTCGATCTCGCCCGCAAGGCCAGCCGGCCACCGACCGCGCACGCCGCCTATCCGCGTGTCATCGGCCATGATGCCCTGGTGGCCCTGCGCAAGGGGGACTCCGGCCGGCAAGAGCTGCGTCCGGCACTTGCCAGCAATGAGCCGGCATTGATCGTTTATTATAAGCTCATTAATGCGCCGTTAGCCAAACGCGATTGGGAGGAAGCCTCGCGTCTGGTTGAGCAGGCAAGGGAAGCCATCGGCGACCCGCCGCAGCTGCTGCCGTTGCGTATTTTCCTGCTGGTGAAACAGGACAACAAGATCGAAGCGCAGGCGCTCACCGCCGAGTGTCGCGCCGAGTATCCGGACGTTTACGGACCGTTGTGCGCGCAGGCACTTGAAGGCCGCGATTGGCAGCCGCGCGAGCGCGTTGCCAGTCGGTCGTGAAGGGCATCGCGGGGAGAGCGGCTGCCGTGCACGCAGCGCTCTGCGGCGGGGGTGCTTGGGATCCGGAGCCTGGTCGTTGAGCCGCGATGAGCATCTGTTCGATCCGGGGCCGAAGCGCATGCTGGCACTCGATGGCGGCGGCGTGCGCGGGATTATCGCGCTCGCCTTTCTGGAGCGGATCGAGGCGCTGCTGGCGGCGCGCACCGGCCCTGCCGCACGCCCGTTCCGGCTCAGTGACTACTTCGATCTGATCGGCGGCACATCGACCGGCTCCCTGATCGCGACCGGCCTGGCACTCGGCTTTTCCGTCGGCCAGCTGATCGAGATGTACCTCGCGCTGGCGCGTCAGGGCTTCCGCGGCGCTCGCTGGCACGGCGGCATCCTGATCCCGAAGTTCCGCACCCGCCCGCTGGTCGATCTCTTGAAGCGGCAGATCGGCGATGTCACGCTGGGCTCGGAGCGGCTCCTGACCGGGCTTGCCATCGTCGCCAAGCGGCTCGACACTGGCAGCGTCTGGGTCTTTCACAACAACCCGCGCGCGCCCTATTTCGATCCCGCCGAACGCGATCCTTCGGCAGTGCCGAACCGCGATCTGCCGCTGGTCAACCTTGTGCGCGCCAGCACTGCCGCGCCGACCTTCTTCGCGCCGGAGCGGATCGAGGTCGCGCGCGGCATCAGCGGCGTGTTCGTCGACGGCGGCGTCAGCCCGCACAACAACCCGTCGCTGCTGATGCTGATGCTGGCGGGGATCGAGGGCTACGGCTACCGCTGGCCGCTCGGCGCCGACAACCTGCTGGTGTGCTCGGTCGGCACCGGCGAGCAACCGGTCGCGCACGATCCGGCGGCGTTGACGGCGGCATCGAGTGCCACGCTCGCGCTGCACGCGCTCACCTCGATGATGAACGACTGCAAGTGGCTGAACCAGGCGCTGTTGCAGTGGATCGGCATCTGCCCGACGCTGTGGCCGATCGACAGCGAGATCGGCGACTTGAGCCGCGACCGCTTCGGCGGCGGCGCGTTCCTGCACTACCTGCGCTATGATCTCCTGCTCGCCCGCGGCTGGCTCGAACGTACGCTCGGCCTCGCCGCGACGGACAAGGAGCTGGCGGCGCTGGCACGGATGGACCGTCCGGAGCAGGTCGAGCGACTGCTCGAACTCGGCCGCAGGGCCGCGGCAGTGCAGGTGCAGGCGGCGCACTTCCCTGCCCGCTTCGATGCGGCGGGGGCCGCACCGGCAGAGTGATCTAAGCCGGCAGTTGCGCCGGCCGCGCCAACAGCATCACCCGCCAGTCGAGCACCTCAGCCAGCATGAGGTTCGCCGCCTCTTCCGCCTCATCACCAAGCTCGCTAACGGAAGGGTCCGGTAGCGCGTCAATTCTAACGGCAATCTCTCTCAGCCGTCCCGCCATCGCCTCGCTGCGCTCCGCCAGCCGGTGGAACTCGCCCTGTGTCGCCCGCGCCGCGAACGATGCGCCGAATGCTGGAAACACCGCCGCGAGGACGCTTGTCACGGATGGCAACCAGCAAGCGAAGAAATGCCCGAGCTCATGGGCGAGATGGAGGAGGACGACGATGAATGTCATCCCGAAGAGGACGATGTGCGTCACGTGCAGGCCTTCGGCGACCCGGTTGTGGCGCTGTTCGACGAGCCGGTGATACGCCGCCTGGTCGCAGATCAGGGGCAGTACGCTGTCGGCCTTAAGCGTCCCGCGTCGGTCGTGATCAAGCGTCTCCGCTGCCAGCCCGGCTTCTCGGACAGCGGCACGGAACTGCCAGCTCGCGAGGCTCGATGCAGGCGAAGCAAAGGCATGGTGGGCGGGCGCTTGCATCGACCGCGGTACCCGGCCGAGCGGCGCTAGCATCCGCATCTGCCGCAGTTGTTCGGCAAGGAAGCGGTATTCGAGCCAGCGCGCGTGCCAACGGCGCCGTTTCGCACAAACCACGAGAACAAGGATCGCGACGATCACGAGCAGTTCGGCAATGACCAAGAAGAGCTCATGAGCGTGCGCGAACGGACATGCGAACCCGATGATTGCGAGGGTAACCGCAACTGGCGCCAGGGAGAAGCCGAGCACGTAGCCGCCGCGGTGCGCCGCGCCATACTTGTCCGCCAGTTGATCGGCCCAGATGTAATGCTCGGCGAGGCGTCCGTGCGTGAAGCCTTCGCGTTTCTCGTTGGCGAGGCGCTGGTCCTGGCGCGGCATTTTGAGCCTGGGTCGCGGCCGCTCCCAGGCGAAGAGCGCGACGAAAACGGTATACGCCCACCCCAGCTGACTCCACCGCGGCCAGCGCTCCTCGAAGTACGTGCGCCAAGGCAACTCCTTGTGGCTACTCTTATTTCGCGCTTCCTCGTCTTTAACTGCTCCCTCGTCACCCCCTTCTCCCGGCGGCAGCAGCAGCGCCCGCAGCCGGTCGGAAAGGTTAGGGAGCTGCTGCATGCCGTGCTTCGGTTTGCTGTTCGCGGAATGGTTGATCTCGGTGAGGAGAACAGGCACGGCCGCAGGATGGTGGGTGTTGATCCACACCACCGGCAGGCCGAGCCTGAGCGCGTCGTCGGCAATCGCACCGGTGCCGGCAGTGCTGACTGGCCGCTTGCCGTCCCAGACCGCGATGACGACATCGCACTGCCGCAGCATCATCACGCCGGCGGCGCGGTAGGACTTGTCTTCCGTCGCCTTGGAGGTGCGCGCACCGTCGAGCGTCATTACCGTTGTCGCCCGGTGTATGAGGGCGCGGAACTCCTCCTTCGAAGCCTCCGTCTCGAAGTCCCGCTCGTACTCGTCGGCCGCGAACGGCAGCACCACCTGCAGCTCGCTGCAGGGCGCCACCGCTTCCTTAGCCGCGATCTGGTCGGCCCCTTCAGCAAGCGATGAGATGATCCGCATCAGCGGTGGCTCAGTGTTGTAACAGCTGAGCTTGCGAGCCTCGACATGCACCGCGGCGAGGTTGTCCTTGATCGCCGTGAGCACGGCGCGGACCTTGGCGCCTACCACCTCGGTATCGCTGCCCAGCTTGTCCGGCCGGTGGCCGGTGATGCCGACGCGCAGCACCAGGCGCGCCTTTGGTGGATGCAAGGTGCCCTGACTCATGTCCCAGATCCTCCCCACCGAACGGAAGTCTACCGCGCCTTCTAACAGGCTGCTGAACTGGCCCCCAATTAATTCGATGTATGGTGGTTGGATGACGTCATTTGCGTGTTGTGGACGATGGCGTCGTTCGGCGGGGCATTTCCGGCGGTTGCGGTCCGTTGTGGAGAGACTGTCAGGAATTTCGTGCGGGGGCCGGTTTCATAGTGCCAAGGTGAAGCGGTCCTCGAACAGGATGGCGAGCCGGGCCTTGGCCATCGCCCATTCCCTCGTTGCGCACCTTGATGCGGATGGCATCGAAGAAAATCAACGGATAAAGGGCCTCCAGAGGGCGGTTCTGCCATTCGGTGACATCCTCCAGCACCGCGTCGGTGACGGCGCTGACCAGGTCGGGGGAGACGTCAAGGCCGTAGAGCTCGCGCAGAGAGACTGTCAGGAATTCCGTGCGAGGGCCGGTTTTATAGCGCCAAGGTGAAGCGGTCTTCAAAAAAGATGGCGAGCTGGGTGAACCGCCCCGGGTTTGCCGGAGGCTCCAATTCCTGAGAGGATGGAGCAATGGACAAGCCCAAGCGGACCCGATCGAAGTTTTCGTCTGAGCTGCGCGAGCGCGCGGCGCGGATGGTTTTGGAC
>JBATPX010000128.1:0-58678 GCA_049291695.1 Defluviicoccus sp. | reverse complement strand
AGCTGCAGCCGTTCACCCAGTTCGAGAAACAGGTGCGACAGCCGTTCGATCGCGCTGCGGCGGCCGATGTTGACCAGGTGCTCGACCACCATCGCCTCGTCGCGCGACGCCGCCCACAGAATGGCGGAGGCCAACCGCGGGAACGCCTGGAACACCTCTTCCATCCTCTGCCGTGAAACTTCGCTGATCACGGCATCCGTCAAGCTCGCGAAGGAATGATCCGAGGTTCGCAACAGGACGCTGCGCAGCCCCATGAAATCGCCTGGCAGCGGAAAACTGATGATCTGCCGGCCGCCACTGGGCACCAGCTTGTAACAGTTCGCCCACCCCTCCTGCAGGATCCATGCGCGATGATTGGTTTGCCCTTCGTGGACGATTTCCGTCAGTGCCGCGACGGTGCGGCGGCGGGATTGCAGTTCGGCGACGCATGCCAACTCGTCCGTCGACAACCGGACAAAATTGTTCAGTTTTTTCGCGAGAGAAGACTCTGCGAGAGGCAACTTCGACTCCTCGGTGTCCAAACCGGATGCCACGGCAAGATTCTACACCAGCTATCCCACATTAGCATCGGCCGCCAACTAAGGGCGTATCATCCTCAGTCTATTTGGAGCACGGTTCGGCATTCCGCACGATTAGCGCTCCGGAAGGACCCCTTATGGCTACCATCGCGAATGCTGCCGGTATCGCTGCCCTTTCGATTTGCGAATCGTTACTCTTGTCGCTGACGGATCTCAGGATTATCGAAGGCAGTGAGGCCGTGTCGATCCTTGAGGACGCCGCCGCGGCGCACCGCGGCGCCATCGCCGAGGCTGAGAACCCCCAGTCGCACCAAGCCGCAGTCGACGTCATCGACCGCATTATCAAAGGCAAAAACTCGGTGCGGCATTCCTGATTGGCGAGGTGGCTGGCTCATCCGAGCGTTCCGATGGTTCGCTCGCGGTGGGCAGGCGGCAAGTCGTCGCTTGAATTGCTGACGACACTTCCCGTCGGTGGACGCTGAAGCGAGAGCTGAAGCCCGATGCAACTGCGTTTATTCGCGCGTGGCTGACTTGATCAGCTGCTGCGCATTAGCCGCGATCTGATCGCGTCCCGGCGGATCATCCGCTGCGATGAAGCCGAAGGTGGCATACTCCGTTGCACCGATCTGACCGGCTGGCGGCCACCACACCCGCACGCGTGTCCAGTCGTTGCCGGCCGATACGTCGATCACCGGCACGTTCTCGCTCACCTGATGGCGCACCCAGTTGGCGTGGGTGACAAGGATCCGGCGATCGGACACCACGCGTGACACGACGGCGACATGACCATCCGAGAGCCGGGCAGTCCGGCGAAAAACCAGCACGCTGCCGACAGCCGGTGTCTGCCCCCGCTCATAACGGCCTTTCGACAGCTGCCACCAATCGGCGGCGGCGCCGCGCAACTGCACTCCTGACACCGCCCGGGCGAACGGTGCACACTGCATCGCCAAGCTGCCGACGGTACCGCTCACGGCCGGCGTTTCCGTTGACGCGCAGCCTGCCAAGCCGAGGAGAGCGCAGCAAAACATCATCACCGGCACAGCGAGCCCCCTGCGTCGGCGCCACCGATGCACGCGACCCGCGCAGAACCCCGGTGCCGTCACTCCCTTCCCTCCTGCACAAAAGGAGGCATCATTCGCCGAACGCCGCTTTGCGTCTTTTTCAGCCCGGCGGCATTACGGGCGCATGGGCCTAATACGTCATGCACGCCGCATTGAGGAGACCGATGGTGATCGAGGCGGTGGCCAATGTGATGCCGGCCGCGAGGTTGCCGTCCTCGATGTGGCGGGACACCGTGCGCAGAACGACGGTGGCGATCAGGAACAGGGTTAGCTGAACGCCAAGCGCGACCGCGCTCCACACCGCCATGTCGAGGAGCGACACGCTGTGGACGATGGCGCTCGCCAGCGGCAGGGTGAAGCCGAGTATCGCGCCGCCCAGGCTCACCGCGGCGGCGGTGTTGCCGGCCTTGATCAGCGTCACCTCGTGATGCGGGGTGACCGCCATGTACAGAATGACGAAGGCGATCTCGGCGGCGACGGCCGCGGCCAGGTAGAGGACGAAGGTGCCAAGGCCTTGCAGCGAAGTCGTGATTTCCATGGCGGTTACTCGAAGAAGTGGGGCAGGAAGCGGCTGGTGTCGCGGGTGATCGCGGTATCGTCCTCGCGGATGCCGATGCCGGCCGGCTGGCTCGCCACCACCCACGCGCCGATTACCGGGTAGTTGCCCGCGAAGTCCGGCAACGGCGCGTGCGCCTGGTAGACGAACCCCTCAGCTCCGTAATCGCCCCCGGTCTCGGCGATCACCTGGCCGGCCTCGATCACCTGCAGATTTGCGCCTTCGCGGCTGAAGATCGGTTTACGCACGACGGCGCCGTCGATGGCGCCCGCATCGAGCGCCGCCGGCAGCAGGTTGGGGTGGCCCGGCGCCATCTCCCACAGCAGCGCGAGCGAAGCCTTGTTCGACAGCACCATCTTCCACGGAGGCTCGATCACGCGCGCCGCGCCGGCGAGCAGGGGCGCGCCGAACGCCTCGCCCACAAGCCATTCCCACGGATAGAGGTTGAACAACGCCTCGATCGGCTGGTTGTCGAGGTCAAGGAAATGCGCGCCGTTCCAGCCGATGTCCTCGATCGCGATCGCGGCGGTGTCGAGACCGGCCTGGATCGCGGTGTCGCGCAGGTAGTCGACCGTGCCGGCGTCCTCGGCATGATCCTTGACCGCGCTGAAGTAGACCCGCGTGCGGTCGAGGCCGAAGTTGCGCCACGCCTCGATCAGCCTCTCGTGCAGGGAATTGAACTGGTCACGCCCCGGCCATAGCGCTTCGAGCCAGTCCCACTGCACGACCGCCGCCTCGAACAGCGCCGTCGGCGTATCGGCGTTGTACTCGAGCAGCTTTGGCGGTCGCTCGCCGTCGTAGCGCAGATCGAAGCGGCCGTAGAGGTTCTTGTCCGCCGCCCACCAGCTCCGCTCGATGGCGGCCCAGGCGGCGGGTGGAATGCGGAGGCGCTGATAGGCCGCATCGCCCGCGCGCACGACCCGATCGACGAGTTCGAGTGCCATCTGCTCCAACGCACCGGTGGCCGCCTCGAGCTCGTCAACCTGAGCTTCCGTGAATGCGTAGCACGCGGTCTCGTCCCAGTAGGGCGCGTCGTTGATGGTGTGAAAGGCGAAGCCGAGGTCGCGCTCGACGTGGCCCCGCCAGTCCGGTCGCGGCGCTACCGCCAGACGTCGCATGGGTCTCAGCCGCCCGCCGTGCCCCGGTACGACGATGCCGTCGTGCCGAAGCCGCCGCGCTGCACCTGGGTGATCTGGGCGGGTTGAAAGGCGGCCCCACGGCCACTGGCGCCGCTGAACCGGCCAACGGTGTAAGAACTGCTTCCCGAACGCGTCATCGCCGTGCCTTCGGGGCCGCGATAGACGGGCTGGCGGAACGCACTCCCCAGCATGTAGCCCATCATCATTGGCATGAAGAAGCTTCCCATGCCGCTCTGACGCGTCTCGCAGTTGCCGGCGCCGAACTCGGCCTCGCACTCCTCCTTGCGGGAATACCGCGGCGCCTCGGCGGCAAATGTCGCCTCGCTTTCGGCGAACGCTTTCTGGCACGTCGCCTGATCGTGAACCTCGGCGCAAGCGCTGGCATCGGCGAAGAAACGGGCATCCGGCGGTGGCGCCTGGTCGCAGGCGACGAGCGCAACCCCGGCACCGCCCAGCAGCACCAGGCGGATCGCCCTGGATCTCTTCATCAGCCTACCTCTCTCGTTTCCTCTCTCGCCAAGATGGCATGTCCGGCGCCGTTCTCCAAGCCGGAGGCGAAAGGCTGTAACCTGCCCCGGTTGCGTGCCGATCCTTCCTCGCTACCACGCTATGAGATCCGCGATGCCGACCAGCGGCGGAATCGACGTATCGACATCATCGATACTGAGGCCGGCGGGGTGGTCCAGGGCAGGTGTGCCCAGAACAGCAGTAACCGGAACCTCGCTTCGGCCCGCGCATTTTCCCTTATTGTGAGTGTTATTCTGGTGCAGCGCCCCTTATACGACTGCGCACTTACCCATTTGGTTGAATTGACGCGAGCGCACGCCCCCTGCGGTTGCCTTACAATTGCCGCGTTGTAGCGTTAAGAAATTTCGTGACGTGCACAAGACCTTTCGACGGGATCGAATTGCCTGATGGCAGGGATTCGGATTCCAATCGCAGTGGAGCGCTAAGGCTGCCCCTTTTGGGGGTGGCTCACCTGTTTACACAGGAGATACTCTGACGATCGCCTTCCTCACCGTCGAAATGTTTGGTGCCGAGGACACCGGCGGCTTTCTCATCCTCGCCATCACCCCCGAGCCTGCATGACCACCTCGCCATTTCGTCAACGGGCTGTTAGGAATAACTGCAAGAGAGAACAGAATGTTTACAAAGACTGGATTTATACTCTTATACTTTAAAACGATATCGATGTTTGTTGGGTTAACCGCTGCTTGCTTCAGATCTCGTACGGAGCGGGCGCGCCTCGCGTACATCAGCCATAAATTAGGAATTTTCGAGCGAAAGCCGCAACTGCCGTCGGCCTTATATCGCGACATCCTGGGCAAGAATGTCGATGTCAAGCTGACAAACTTCGATTGTCCCTTCGGGTCGCAGACCGTCGACGAGATGGAACTGGTTATCATCAGTGCGTTTGTCGCTGCCAGCAACCCTCACTCTATCGTTGAACTGGGGACCTATGAGGGCCGATTGACCCGCAATCTTTATTTGAATTCTGCGCCAACTGCGAACATATTGACCATCGATCGACTGGAGATTGGGCAGATGTGCAGTGATGGCAAAATCGCTGGCTCCCTGATCATGGACCTGGTCGATGACGACAAGGTCACGATGTTACAAGCTGATACCCGCTTCCATGATTTCTCGGCGCTGTTCGGCAAGCAGGATTTTGTTGTTGTCGACGCCGACCACAGCTATGCGGGCGTCAAGCGCGACACGGAAATAGCGCTCAAAATGGTGAGGGGACGCAAAGCCTGCATCATTTGGCACGACTATGGCAGCTTCCCATCGGTGACCCAAGCCGTCGATGAAACGGCCGGGACCTTCGCGCACTTGGGCAAGTTCTGGCACATCAAGGGCACGCGCATGGCATGCCTGATGCAGTCGCCGGCCGTCGGCGAGGCCGGGGGCGCTGCCGAAACTGTTGAGGAGCCGTTCGCTGCAGGCGCCGCTGTCGGCTGATGGGAGTTTTCGGCGCTGTTGTTCAGGCCTTTGTGGTGGCGGTGTTCAACGCCAGGCATGATCTCACCCTTGACGGCGCCGTAGCTTTCGAGCTTGTCGGTTGAGCTGGTCGGTGACCAACACCCGGGGTGCCCGGCCATGCTCCTTCTCAAGCCTACGAAGCAGGCGCTTGGCCGCCGTCTCGTCGCGCCGGCGCTTACATGCCCGGGCTTTCGGCCAAGTCCTCGCATCGGCAGCCGCCCAGCACCTTCATCTTCGTCGCCAGATCGCGAAGCGCGGTCCGCAGGCCTTCCTCGAGCACCGGGTGATAGAATGGCATGGTCAGCGCCTCTTGCACGGTGAGGTTCTGCTGCACCGACCACGCGAGCAGATGGGCCATGTGCTCCATGTGCGGACCGAACATCTCCGCCCCGATGAGCCGGCAACAGGCGGTTTCGGCGTAGACGCGAACGAGCCCCTGGTTCTTCGCCAGCACCCGGGCGCGCCCCTGGTTTTCGAATGAGACCTCGCCGATGGCGACGCCGTCCTCGGGCAACTCCGCACAGCGTACGCCGACCAGCGCCATCTGCGGGTCGGTGAAGGCGATCGCGAGCGGCGTCCGCCTGACGTGGAGGACCACGTTGGGAAACGCCATCGCGTTGGCACCGGCGATGGCTCCTTCGTCGGCGGCTTCGTGCAGCAGGGGCAGGTACTTGTCGACATCGCCGGCGAGAAAGATCGGCAGCTCCGCGCACTGCGTCGTTCGCGGATTCCACGGCGGCATACCCTTGCCGTCGAGCGCGAGCCCGGTTTTTTCCAGGTCGAGTCCGGCGAGATTGGGAGTGCGGCCGGCAGCGGCCAGCACCGTCGCAAACCGTTCCTCGTGCTCGCCACCAGCCGCATCCCTCCAGCTGAGAACCACCCCGTCGGCGTCTCGGCGTGCCGCCGTCACCTCGGCCTTGAGGCGGATATCCAGTTCGGCGGCGAGAACCTCGTGGGCGACCCGCTTGACCTCGGGATCGGTGAATGGACCAAGCTCGTCAAAGGGATTGAAAAAGGCAACGCGAACGCCGAGGCGGCGCATCGCTTGACCGAGTTCAAGGGCGATGATGCCGGTGCCGATGACGGCGAGGCTCTGCGGCAGGTCCTCCTGCTCGAAGATGGTATCGCTGGTCATCACCCGATCGGTTATCGGGTCGAAGGGCGGCGGGACGAATGGTCGGCTGCCGGCAGCAACGATGACTGCCCTCGCCTCCACCCGGGTGTGGCTGTCCACCATCAGCGTGCTCGGACCGACAAACCGCGCATGTCCGCGCAGCCTTTCCGTTTCCGGATAGGCTTCGGTCTGGCGGACGACGAAGCCGGCAAAGCGGTCCCGTTCGCGGCGGACCCGCTCCATCACCGCCCGCCCGTCGATGCGCCAGCCATCGGCGATGCGCAGTCCGAACAGCTCGGCCCGGCCGATCTCGTGGGCGATGTCGGCTGCGGCAATCAACAGTTTCGATGGCATGCAGCCGACCCGGGCGCACGTGGTGCCGTAGGGCCCGCTTTCGATGAGCAGCGAGCTGCCGCCCTGGCGCACCACTTCGCGGCGGGCGTTGAGGCCCGCGGATCCGGCGCCGATGATCGCCACGTCGACCTGTCGCGTTTGCATGGCCCACGTCTCCCCTTACCGCTGTCTTTCGCGTTAAAGCTCAAGGACGACGCCGTGGCTGGCACCGCAGGTCGCGGATCCGGAGGTTGACCTTGGCGTCGCACAACAGATCAGCACCTCGCCCTCTCCCCTTGGTCCCACCGGCTCTTCGACGTAATCCACCGCCCCGCAACTGAGGCGGGTTGCGCACGTCCCGCAGATGCCGGCCCGGCAGCCAAAGTTCGGGCTGAGCCCGGCGGCCTCGGCCAGTTCCAGCAGCGTCCCTTTATCGGCCGTCCACTCGGCCTCCACTTGCGAGGCGGCAAAGCGAACAGCGACGGGACCCACGGCGATGGCTGCCATCGGCACCGCCGACGCCGGCGGCGGGTCATGGGCGAGCACGGTCGCCGGCCCGAAAGACTCATAGTGGATTCGATCCGCGCGAATGCCAAGGGCGATGAGGCCGTCATAGAGAGATTGCATGAAGCCCGCCGGCCCGCACAGGTAGAAGTCGTAGTCGTCGAAGGGCAGAACCGCCTTGAGCAGGTCCACATCGATACGGCCGACGCTGTCGTGGTTTTCGCCGAGCCGGTCCTCGGCGACGGGCCGGCTGAAGCGGATGTGCACCGTCAGCGAGTCATGGACCCGCGCCAGCCCGCGCAACAGGCGGCCAAAGGCCAGGCTGCGGCCGCTGGCGGTGCCGTGAATGAAGAAGACCGGCCGGAAGTTGCGGGTTCGCCGGCCTTCATTGATCAGGTGGTTGGTGATTGCCACCATCGGCGTGATGCCAACGCCGCCGGAAATCAGCACCAGGGGACGCGCGCTCGAAGCATCGAGAACGAACTTGCCGCGGGGCGCCATGGCCTCAAACTGAAAGCCGGGCCGGGCGTGCTCATGCAGGAACTTGGAGACCACTCCTGCGTCTTCGCGCTTGACCGAGAGCCGGTAATGGTCGTCGGTGGGACCGTCGGAGACGGTGTAATTGCGGCGCTGCGGCTCAGATAGCCCCGGAACGGCGATGCGGATGGGTAGGAACTGGCCCGCCTCATAGCTGGCAAGGGCCTTGCCGCCGGCCTGGCGCAGATAGAACGAGGAGATCGTCTCGCTTTCCTTCTCCACCTTGAAGACTTCGTAAGGGATATACGCGTCGCGCTGGCGATTGGCGGCCATCCTTTCCATGGCCTGTTCCCAGGTGCCCGTCGCCTCCAAGAACGGCGAGTATTCGCCGAAGGAAAAGCGCAGCGGAAGGCTGCCCTGGACGCGGATCATCTCTTCAATATGGAACCGGAGGAGGCGCTCGGCGCCGGCGAACGCACGCACCTCCTCGCCCTCCCAGATCACCTCCGCCCTGGCCGTCAGATAGAGAACATCGCCGCTCTCGAAATCCAAGAACAAGAGCCCCGCCCTGGGATTGAGGACGATGTTGCCGATGGTGTTGAAGTGGAGATTGCCGGAGTAGTCGGGAACGACCAGCGTTCGATCATCCTCGATACCAACGAAGCCGGGCTTGCCGCCGCGGTGGGAGACGTCGGCGCCGGTGGCGGCATCGTCGCTGCCATGGGAATAGGCGGTGGCGATGAAGAACGTATCGGAGCGGGCGACGAGCATTTTCGCGGCCGCATCGAACCGGTCGCCGATTTGTGATTGTCTCGCTCGGGCAGCCGCATCGGCGACGAAACTCACCGACCGCGTCTGGATGTACTGGGGACAGTTGCCGAAAGTCTGGCGAACGGCGATCTCAACGCCTTGAGCGGTGACGGCCTGGACGATGCCGCTCAAGCGATTGCGCCTTCGCGTTACGAGCTGAATGCCGAGAACGCCGATGGCAGCGCCTTCTTTCAGTGTCGCCGCCAGCGGATCGCCGGCGAGGGGCAGCGCGGTGATGACGAGTGTCCGGGGGTCGGGGCTTGAGACAAAACCGGGGGAACCGGCGAGGATCGATGCCCATGGCCGCCCCTCGGCATCCACCGTGCCGGCGATCAGGAACGGCAGCGTCGCGAAAAATTCCCGGTGCTGCTCCGGGATGTAATCGCGAATGACTTGGCGTCCGAAGCGTTCCAGTTTGTCGCGCACGCCCAGTCGAATTTGCACCTTCTGCTCGCCGCGATGAAACGGCGAGGCCTCCCGCGTCCAGCCTGGGTCCGCCATCGCGCCCTCCCGCGCCTCTGGCGCCTCGTCAGTTCACCACACCGAGTCACGAAGCGGGGGCGATAAATTCCATGCGGATACCGCCCGGAATGAAACACATCATATGCCGGCTCGGCCCGCCGCTTAGAGGCTCGGGCGCGAACTCGATCTCAACCCCGGCCGTTTCTTTCAGTTTGGAATGAAGTGCGTCCAGAGCCTCGGCGCCGGCAACCCGCATGGCGAAGTGATGGAGGCCGATATTGGCCTTGCGATCGAAGGATACGGCCCTGGCCGGATCGGCTGCGCGCCACAGCGTGATCAGGGTGGCGCCGTCGCTTAAGAAAACGGCCGGGTAGTCGGGCACTTCGCCCACTTGGCGAAAGCCCAGCGTGTCGACGAGGAAACTGCGGGTGGCGGCGATATCGGGGACGGTCAGGCCCAGGTGGTGGAGTCCTCGGGTGACGGCGGCGTCGGTCATGGCGGTTTTCCTCAACGGTTGGCGATCATGGCTGCTGGCCGGGACTGCGGCGCCAGCCGGCGGGCACCGAGGGATTGTGCCAAAGGTTGTTTGGTGAAATAATATTCGTCATGAGAAATATACTCTTCCGATTAACGGAATGAATCCATGGATCGGCTGCACGCCATGAAGGTTTTCGCCGCCGTTGCCGACGCCGGAAGTCTCGCCGGTGCGGCGAAGCGGCTCCGTCTGTCGCCGCCGGCGGTGACCCGCGCCATCGCCGCCCTGGAAGAGCATCTGGGGGTTCGGCTGTTCAACCGCACCACCCGCAGCCTCAGTTTGACCGAGGCGGGCAGCCGCTTTCTCGACAGCACCCGCCGGCTGCTCAGCGACATGGAGGAAGCGGAAAGGGCGGCTGCCGGCGAGACGGCGGCGCCCAGCGGCCACCTGACCATCAGCGCCTCGGTTACCCTCGGGCGAACCCACGTGGCCGCCGTCGTCCTCGATTTTCTAAGGGCCGAGCCGCGGGTAAGCGCATCGCTGTTGCTGGTGGACCGGCTGGTCAATCTGGTTGAAGAGGGGATCGACGTGGCGGTGCGGATTGCGCAGCTGCAGGATTCGACCATCGTTGCACGGCGCATCGGCGCCGTGCGCCGAGTGTTGGTCGCAAGTCCTGCCTACCTGGCCGAGCGGGGACCGCCGGAGCGGCCGGAGGACCTCAAGGGCCACGACGTCATCGCTTTTACTGGCCTTCTCTCCGGGCGCGAATGGCGGTTCGCGGAAGACGGACGGAGTGCCGCGGTGTCGATCACGCCCAGGCTCGAAGTCAACGATGCCTCGGCAGCCATATCCGGAGCCGAGCGGGGCGACGGCATTACCATCGCGCTCTCCTACATCGTGGCCCGTGCCATCGCCGAAGGGCGGCTGACGACGGTCCTCGAACGCTTCGCGCCGCCCGCCGTTCCCGTCCATCTGGTTTATCCGCAAGGCCGCACCGTGGCGGCCAAGGTCCGCGCATTTCTCGATTTTGCCGCCCCGCGGTTAAAGCAGGCGCTGGCGGCGGAAGCCGACGTCCTCGCCGCGGTCCACCGGCGTCCTTGAGACCCCCGCAGCGTCGACGCGGGCCGGACATCGCCGCCCGCGAGCCGATCTCCCGGCCGAGGCCAAAACCGACTGCTGTCCGCACCGGTACGACTTGTCGTCGAGGGTGCAAAGCTGGCTGCTCTCGGGTGCATCGATCCCGAACAGCCGGATCCGCTGACCGCGGATCTCGATCGTGGCACCGTCAACGACGGACGCTCTGCCGACAATCTCGGCCGCCGCATCGTGGGCAGAGATGACAAACAGCACGGCAAGGGAGATGATCATTGCAAGCATGAGGACGGTCCGGTGGGTGGGAGAAATGGTAACCGAATTGGACGGTTACCCCGCAACAGGTATTGATCCGTCAATACGGCGCAGACTCGCCGATCCGGGCGGCCATGCAGCACGACACCATGCTGGAGCGAGGTGATCTGCGGAGGGCAACTGTCTGGAAGCGGGTGCTCGCCGCTATCGACGTGCTTCTTGCCATCGACCGTCCCGACCAAGGGATCAGATCGAGAGAACCTCGCCGGCCTCGTCGAGCAGGTCACCTTCCACAACGAGGACAGCGGCGTGCGGATCCGACCCCTGGAGCCCAGGTGCCGGCGGGCTAGCGCGTGCGGCTGGCGAAGCAGTGGACGCGGCGGTACCCGATGACGTGGATCTGAAACGGCGGCGCCATCAGCGCTGTGATCACTGGGTCCAAGACGTTAAGGCCGCCAGCATAGGCGCCGAAGGCGGGCAGAATTAAGCGGCGGCCGTCGGTGACGAAGCAGCGGCCAGTGATCCGCCGGCCGTTAACGGTGAGGCACGCCTTGGGATGGAAATGCCCGGAAATCTCGTAGCCGTCGGCGTCAGCCTGGGCTTGGTGACGAAACGCAATACCGCCGACCATCGCTTCCGTAACGACCGTCCCGCCTACGAATTCGGTCGCCTGCGGGTCGTGATTGCCGGCCACCCACACCCATTCGCACGCGGCCGTCAGGCGTTCCAGCTGTCGGCGGTCGGCCGCGGTCAGCCGCGCCGGGCCGCCGCCGTCATGAAAGCTATCGCCCAAGCAAATCACCCGCTGCGGCGTGAGCGCGTCGAGGCAGGCCGAAAGCCGCGCAAGTGTCGCCAGACTGTCGTAGGGTGGCAGCAAGGCACCGCGGCGGGCCAGCGCCGATCCCTTCTCAAGGTGCAGATCCGCAAGGACGAGCGTTGCACAGGCGGGCATGAACAGGCCTCCGGCCAGGGTCGCCTGCACCTCCGCGCCGGCGAAGGGAAACGTCGAGGCCGTCATGATGCCGGCTCGCTAACCGTCATATCCTCGGTCGCGTCGGCAATCAGTGCGCGGGCTGCACTGTCCAGAAGCTCGTCAATCGCCGCCCCCTCGACGGCTTCCCGGCCGATCTCCAACAGCAGGGGGACGGCCAGCGGCGAGACCCGCGGCAGCCGCTTGTGCTGAACTTTGCCTTGAACCCGGCCGAGAAGGTCGGCCACCCGCTTGAGGTCGATGAAACCGCGCGCCGCATCCTGCCAGGTTGCCCGCAGCAGGACGTGGTTTGGCTCATACGTGCGCAAGACGTTGTAAATCAGGTCGGCGTTGAAGGTCACCTGCCGGCCGGTCTTCTCCTGTCCCGGATGGCGGCGGTCGATCAGGCCGGCGATGACGGCGACCGTGCGGAACGTCCGCCGCAGGACCGAGGATTCGGCCATCCATTCGTCCAGATCGTCGCCCAGCATGTCCTGGTGAAAGAGGCTGTCGACGTCGCGTGCCGGGCGCAGGCTCCACACCGCGAGCGCATAGTCGTTGGCGACGAAGCCGAGCGGCGCCAAGCCCGCGCGCTCCATCCGCCGCGTGAGCAGCATACCGAGTGTCTGATGTGCGTTGCGCCCCTCGAAGCAGTAGGCGACGAGGAACTCGCGGCCGCCGCGCGGAAAGGTCTCGATGAGGAGTTCATCCGCGGCCGGCAAGACCGAACGCTGCTCCTGGCACAGCAGCCAGTCGCGGACCGCGGCCGGCAGGTCCTGCCAGAACGCCCGCTCCGCCAGCATCGCCCGCACGCGACCCGCGAGATGCGTTGACAAGGGCAGCCGGCCGCCGGCGTAGGCCGGCACCTTCGGCTCGGCCGCGCTGGCGCGCGTGACCTCGACCGTCAGCGCGCGGATGCCTTCGAAGCGGAGCACCTGGCCCGCGAACACGAACGTGTCGCCGACACTAAGCCCTTGCACGAAATACTCTTCAATCGCGCCCAGAACGCGCCCACGCTTGAGCTTGACACGCAAGGTGACGGCCTCGACGATCGTGCCGACATTGAGCCGATAGGCGCGCGCGACCCGCGCCGACGCGACCACAAGGCGGCCGTCCTCTGTCCGCCGTAACCGTCGATAGCGCTCGTATGTGCCGAGCGCATAGCCGCCATTCTCGACGAAGCGCACCGTATCGGCAAAGTCCATGCGGCTCAGCGTGGCATAAGGCGCGGCGCTGCGCACCTCGTCGAACATCTCGTCGGCAGAGAACGGCTGCGCGCAGGCCATGCCGAGAAGATGCTGCGCGAGGACATCGAGACCGCCCGGCCCCGGCGGGTCTCCGTCCAGCGTCGAGGCTGCGATCGCGTCCAGGGCAGCGCGGCATTCGAGCACCTCGAAGCGGTTGGCCGGCACCAGCAGCGCCCGGCTGGGCCGCTCCAGGACGTGTTCGGAGCGGCCGATCCGCTGCAGGAGGCGGCTTACCCCCTTCGGCGCGCCGATCTGGATGACGCGATCGACCGCCGCCCAGTCGATGCCGAGATCGAGCGACGATGTGGCGACGACGGCGCGCAGCTTTCCCGCGGCCATGGCCGCTTCCACCCGGCGGCGCTGGTCGACGGCGAGGCTGCCGTGATGGAGCGCAATCGGGAGCGTGTCAGCGTTGAGCCGCCACAGGTGCTGAAACACCAGTTCCGCCTGCGCGCGGGTATTGACGAACACGATCGCCGTTCGCGCGCGGCGGATTTCTTCGTAAACTGCTGGCAGTGCGTGCACCGCCAAGTGGCCTGACCAGGGCAGACGGTCGTCATCCTCAAGGATGGTGATCTGCGGCTGAGGTCCATCCGGGCAGGCGATGAGGTGGACGGCATCGGCTTCGGCCGTCGGGCTCAGCCACTGGCGGTATCGTTCCGGCCAGGGGGTGGTCGCCGAGAGACCGATGCGGCGGCAGGCCGGCGCGTAGCGGGTCAGCCTCGCGAGACCTAACGCGAGGAGATCGCCCCTTTTCGCACCGGCGAAGGCATGCAGTTCGTCCACGATGACGCAGCTTAGGCCGGCAAAAAAGCGATAGGCATCGCGGTGCGACAGCAGGAGCGCCAGCGACTCAGGCGTGGTCATCAGGATCTGCGGCGGTCGCGTCCGCTGGCGCTGCCTTTTCGCCGTTGGCGTATCGCCGGTCCGTGTTTCCGCCCGGATCGGCAGGCCGAGCTCGGCGATCGGTTGCTCGACGTTGCGATGGACATCAACCGCAAGCGCCTTCAGCGGCGAGATGTAAAGCGTATGCAAACGGTTGCCGGGATGCTCGGCAAGTTCGATCATCGACGGCAGAAAGCCCGCGAGCGTCTTGCCACCCCCCGTCGGCGCCATCAGCAGCACGTGCTGACCGGCAGCCGCCGCGTCCAGCATGGCAAGTTGGTGCGTATGCGGCCGCCAGCCGCGGGCAGCAAACCATGGGGCGAGGCGTTTGAGTGGCGCGTCTGTCATGCCGCCCTAAATGGAGCAGAGGAGAGGGTGCGTAAACGCCCGCCCGTGGGTTGGGAAATGAGCCCTGAAAGCGTGAATGTCCAATCGGCACCAGCAACGGCCGGCAGCCTCTGCCCCGCAGTGTCGTGGCTGCGGCTCACCGATCGTGGCCTTTGGTGCGAACCGGGTCGCTTCTTCATCGATCCGATTACCGCCGTCGATCGCGCGGTTGTTACCCATGCTCATACGGATCACGCGCGCCCGGGCCACGGATCTGTTCTCGCCACACCGGCGACGCTGGCGCTGATGCGCGCGCGCTATGGCATTGACGCATACGCCGCCGGCGTGGCGTTAGATTATGGCGCCTTGCAGCACATCGACGGCGTCGTGCTGCGGCTTCAGCCGGCGGGGCATGTCCTCGGCAGCGCGCAAGTCGAACTCGTGTATGCGGGCACGCGCGTGGTGGTCTCGGGCGACTACAAGCGCCGGCTCGACCCGACGTGTGAGCCGTTCGCGGTAACGCCGTGCGACGTATTCATTACCGAGGCGACGTTCGGTCTGCCGGTCTTTCGCCATCCGCCGGACGGAGCCGAGGTCGAGAAGCTGCTGACCTCACTCAAACTGTTCCCCGACCGCACGCACCTGATCGGCGTCTATGCGCTTGGAAAATGCCAGCGGCTGATCCGTCTCCTGCGCGAGGCCGGATACGAGCGGCCGATCTGGCTGCATGGCGCGCTCAAGCCGCTGTGTGAGGCGTATGAACGCTTGGGCATCGCGCTCGGGGATCTGCGCGTGGCGAACGGTAAGGAGCGTCGCCGCTTGAGCGGCGAGCTCGTGTTGTGTCCGCCGTCGGCGCTGGCCGATCGGTGGAACCGGGCGTTCCCGGATCCCGTCATCGGCCTCGCGTCAGGGTGGATGCTGATCCGCCAGCGCGCACGCCAGCGCGGGGTTGAGCTGCCGCTGGTGCTGTCCGATCACGCCGACTGGGACGAGCTCACGCAGACGATGACAGAGGTTTTAGCCGCACAGATCCTGGTCACCCACGGCCGCGAGCAGGCCCTGGTCCGGCACGCCCGCGCGTTGGGCTTGAGCGCTCGGTCGCTGTCGATCGTCGGGTACGAGGACGAAGGCGGGTGAAACACTTCGCCAGTCTGCTCGATCGCCTCGTTTTCACGCCGCAGCGGAACGCCAAGATCCGGTTGCTGCGGGACTATTTCCGCAACACGCCCGACCCGGACCGCGGCTATGGTCTGGCCGCGCTGACCGGAATGCTCACCTATCCGCATGCCAAGCCGGCCGTCATCCGCCGGCTCGCGGCTGCACACATCGATCCGGAGCTGTTTGCTCTGTCCTACGATTTCGTCGGAGACTTGGCGGAGACCACGGCGCTCATTTGGCGCAGCCCGGATCAGCACCGGCCGGCGCCGCCGCTCGGTGAGGTCGTAACCCGCCTGGCGCAGGCGGAGAAGGACGATATCGCAGCGCTGATCGCGGGCTGGCTCGATACGCTCGATGCAAGCGGCCGCTATGCGCTCGTGAAGCTGATTACCGGTGGCCTGCGGACGGGCGTATCGGCGCGCCTGACGAAGATCGCACTTGCCGAACACGGCGGCATCGCTTCGAGCGAAGTGGAAGAGATCTGGCACAGCCTTGTCCCGCCGTTCATTCCGCTGTTCGCCTGGCTGGAGCGCGGCGCCACCCGCCCCGGCGGTGACGCGCGGCTGTCGTTTCGGCCGCTGATGCTGGCAACACCGTGGGACGAGACAACGATTAATCAGCGCGCCGCTTCCGACTACACTGCCGAATGGAAATGGGATGGCATCCGCGTCCAGCTTGTCGGCAACGGTGGCGACCGCCGGATCTACTCCCGTAGCGGCGACGACATCACCCAAGTCTTCCCCGAGATCGCCGAAGAGATCACGTTCGATGCGACGCTGGACGGCGAAATGCTGGTCATGCGCGAGGGCATTGTCGCGCCGTTCAATGATCTGCAGCAGCGGCTCGGGCGCAGACGCGTGAGCGCGGCGCAGCGCGGGCGCTATCCGTGCCACGTCAGGCTCTACGACCTGTTGCGCGAGGTGGGCGACGATTTGCGCGCGCTGCCCTTCAAAGCGCGGCGCCACTGCCTTGAACACTGGTACGCGCGCGTTCGTCCGGGGCGGATGGACCTCTCGCCGTTGGTCCCGTTCGCCGACTGGGCCCAGCTCATGCGGATGCGGGCCGAGACGCGCGCAGCCGGCATCGAAGGCCTGATGATCAAGCGCAACGACAGCGCTTACGTGGGCGGACGGCCAAAGGGGCCGTGGTTCAAACTCAAACGCGACCCGCTCACCGTCGACTGCGTGCTGATGTACGCGCAGCGCGGTCACGGCAAGCGATCGTCCTTCTACTCCGATCTTACGTTCGGCTGCTGGCGTGCCGGGAACGGCGGCCCGGACGAGCTGGTCCCGGTCGGCAAGACCTATTTCGGGTTTACCGATCGGGAGTTGCACGCGCTGGACCGCTGGGTGCGGGCCCATACCGTCGAGCGCTTCGGCCCGGTACGCGCGGTCGCCTCCGGCCTGGTCGTGGAGCTCGCGTTCGACTCCGTGCACCGCTCGGCGCGGCACAAGTCCGGGGTTGCCATGCGCTTTCCGCGCATTCACCGCATCCGCTGGGACAAGCCGGCAACAGAAGCCGATCGCGTTGAAGCGCTCCATCGGCTGGTGGCGGATGGCAGCAACGCCGCGGGCAGCCAAGCCTGAGGGCCGCGTGATCGGAAACCCGTCACCGGGTGGCAATCGGCATGCAAAAGGGACCCCCGATCGGCATCGAAAAGGGACCCCTCTTCGAACAGCGTCGGATGGATGCTTGTCCAGGTAGCGAACAGGAGGGACCCGCGCGTGCCGGTCCGTGCCCTGACGAGCGACGGAGCGGCACGCGCGGGATCGGCGTATACGCCGATCTTGTTTGCCCACCTGGGCAAGCTGGGGAGGTGTCGGTCAGGTGCGGTTGTTGAAGCGCCAGGACTCGTTCCGGTCTCGATAATCTCGGGAGGGATGGGTGAGACGATCCAGCAGCGCGGTCGTTATCTTCGCATCGCCGAACACGCTCGGACCGGCGCCGGGCGCGAGGATGTGGCGAAGCGTGTCGAGACGTATGCTCATCAGACGCGGATCAGCTCAGCGGCGGCATGCGTGGCCGTCGATTGTAGCCACGTGCCGAACGGAACGCGCCCGCCAAGTCGCTGTGCCCGTCGAACACGCGCGCCCGGGAGAGCGTCGCCAGCCAATCGAGTTGCCGCCGCTCGGCCTCGCCGAAAGTAATGCCGTAGATCGGCAGGTCAATCTTCAGGGCGTTGTACCGCGCCGCGAAGGCATCGGCATCACCTTGGCCCTGGCCGTCGGTCATCAGGATGATCGCGCTCAGATGGTCCGCCCATTCCGGGCGTGTTCGCATCACGTCGATCGCCCGCGCCGCACAGCTGTAAAAATCGGTGCCGCCGCCCGGCGTCAGCGGGCGGATCTTCGCCGGCAGCGCCGCTGCCTCCTGTGGCCCCTTGGCGATAAAGATGTTGCGAATCTTATCGTTGAACGCGATGACGACAAAGACGTCATCGCGCGAAGGTTGCAGCAGGTACTGTCGGGCTGTTTCCGGATCGAACAGCTTGCCGATCGCCTCTTCGAGCGCCGCTTCCCCGGCGTCAGCCATGCTGCCGGAATAGTCGAGGCAGATGCCCAGGAGCGACGGCTTGCGCTACGTCTCCTGGTAAAGGGTCAGCGCGTCGTAGAGCGTGTCCGCGGCCGGAAACCGGATAAAGGCGATCGGCGCCGACGGGTCGATCCCCCAGCTCCTGCGGAAGACGTTCGGATCGGCCCCGGTCGCGGCGCCGCCAAGACCGGTTCGCCGGCCATCGGCGAGAAGCTGCTGCTGCACCGGTGCCGACAGCAGGTGTTCTTACAGCGCGATGAAAAAGGCCTCCCGGTCGGCGGTATCCGGCAAGGGGCGCGCAACGAAGCCTAACGGACTGTCGGCCAATGCCGTGCCATCGGCGGGATAGACGTGATAGAGAGGCGGCAGAGCGCGGCGTTGCAGCTCCTCGTTCGCCTCGATCAGCACCGCCTCGTAGTTGACCATGGCGGAATAGCGACCGTCGGCCGCACCCTCCAGGTATAAATCCTTGAGCCAGCCGGAACTGCCGGCAGAGCGCTCCACGCCCTTGAGCAGGGCCGCGACGTCGCGCCGCAGCGGCTCCGCTGCCAGCATTTCGGCGGTCAACACTTCGGGATTGCCGGCGAGCGCCGACACCATGCCGATGTAGGCGGAGAAGCCGGAGTTGCTTTGCGTCGCGGATGTCATCAGAAACTTCAGCTTTCCGGCGCGCACGAGATCGACGAGTTCGGCAGTCGTGACCTTACGGTTCTTCAGCCCGAGCGCCTGCGCGACATCATCGCGGATGCCCCAGCCGACCGGCGAGGTCATGATCGAGCGGCTGTGCTTGACGCGCCGGGCGCGGTCCCCCAGCTCGATCCAGCGACTATTTGCAGGCCAAACCGCATCGGCATCGAGCTGCGGATCTTCCAGCGCCAGCTTGATATCGATCGAGCCGAGGTACTTGATCTCGCAGGTCCATCCCTTGCTCTTGCAGAAGTCGAGAAGGATCGGCTCGAGCGTCTTGTTCTCCGAACCCGCGAGGATCTTGAACGGTCCGCGGGCCGTCTTCGCGCCGTCGCACGCCGCCGCGATCAGCACCAGCAACGCCAGCAGCAACGCCCGCGCCGGCCTCACCCGGCGGCGCAGCACGCGCCACCACATGCCCATCCCTCTGTCCCCCACCGTCGGATCACTGCCGCCCTTACGCCTTCGACAGCGCAGTCAGCCGCGCCCGGAAGTCGGCTTCCGCTTGGCGCAGCACCTCGCGGCTCGCCTGCCGCGCGATCGCCGCCTCTCGTTCCAGCCGCTCGACCTTGTCGATCGTGCCAATCAGTGAGTTCATCGTCTCGACGATCGCCTCGGTGTCGGCGATGCCGCGTTCGGTTTCGCCATGCGTCGCCTCGACATTCGCATCGAGCTGCTTGGCCATCTGCTTCAGCTGCTCGTTGGTGAAGTCGCGTGTCGCCGCTAGCGTCTCCAGGCCATGGCGATGGCGGAGCTGCTCGATGTGCACGACCATCGCCGCCTTCCAGGCGGGGATCGCATGCGCGATCGCCATCCGCAGTTCTTCGACCAGCGTGATCCCCGTCTGCTGAGACTGGCGGATCGTCGGCATCATTGCCAACGCGATCGTCCGCGATTTCTCCAGATTGAGCACCTTGCGGTCGAGCCGGTCGACCGCCGCCTTCAGGTCGCGCAGTCGCTAGCCGGCCAGCATCCGGTCGGCGTCGCTGCCGAAGTCGGCCGCACGCTCGGCGGCGGGTAGGTGTTGTTGCCGCCATTCGCCCAGCACCTCATGGCCGGCGGCCACGTGCAGCGAGAGATCGCGAAACCGATCGAGGTTCTGCTCGAACAGCCGGTCGAGGACGGCGAGGCCGTAGTTGACGGCGTTCGCCTGATCGTCCAGTTGAATGGCAATAGTGTCGATCTGCTGGCGGGCGGTGCGGAACTTGTCAGTAAACTTGGCAATTTCACGCTTCAGCGACGAAAACAGCCGGCCGAAAAAGCCACCCTTGCCGGTAAGCTGGTCGACCGACAGGTCCTCGGCAATCAGCCGGATCTCGGTGAGTTTTTCGTGCACCGGCCCGAGATCCTTGGCCATTACCTCGTCCAGGACCGTGTCGGTGAAGCGGGCCATGCTCAGCTCGACCTCGTTGCCGAAGTTGAGCACGCTGGTCGACGACGTAACGTCGAGAGCGCCCTTCAGCTGATCGATCCGCCGCCGTACGGCAGGATCGTCGACATGCGGCGGGTGCAAGGTCGAGATTGCCTGGTCGGCAACGGCGACGAGCAGGGGCGTCATCGGTCTGAGCTCCCGAGCGATTGGTCGAGACGGAACAATGACAAGAAAATCTGAACCGTCACTTTACTAGGTCGGTTGCAGGCAGACCAGGGTGTATCGCTGACCGCCCCGTCGGCCGGCCGGTCGAGGTCCCAGCCTGCGCTGATCGGACCGTCATTCGCCAGGACGGGGAGATCGTCGGCGAGCACGCACGCTGCTTCGCGCGCGGCCGATGCATCGACGATCCCTGGCGTTATGTCCCGATGCTGGCGCGCCCGGCGTGCGTGTTGGTGGGTTTATCTGGTGGGTAGCCTCGCGTGCTGCCCGGCTATCACTCTGCCCCGGCTATCACTCTGCCCCGGCTATCACTCTGCCACCGTCGCGCTATTCACGAGATCGTGGCGGAGGGAACGGTACTGGGATCCAACGTTCTCACCCCTAGTCGTCAATGACTTACGATCTTTCGTTGCGCGTTACGCGGTCTTCGGAAGCGCATACCGCGCCGGGCTCGATCAGGCGCCCGCTCCACGGATTGA
This sequence comes from Defluviicoccus sp., assembly GCA_049291695.1. GTDB lineage: Bacteria > Pseudomonadota > Alphaproteobacteria > Rhodospirillales > Defluviicoccaceae > Defluviicoccus. The sequence continues at coordinate 38,020 of JBATPX010000128.1, read as the reverse complement.
ACTCCGGCTCGGAAACGACGTTGGTATCGAGCAGCCAACGGCTCACAGATCGACCTCGCGGACGGGTCCGCGCACACCATCGTCGCCCGCGGCACCCCGTGGACCGAACGACTGGCCGCCGCTTAATGGTTGCTGCGCCCGCTTGCGCCTCGGCGCCGTTCCGCACATATCACCGGCGCCGAGCAACAGCATGCGGATCGGAGCGCCAGAGGGGATTATGGCTCAGGAAACGTTCACCTTTCAGACGGAAGTCGAGCGCCTGCTCGAAATCGTCGCGCACTCGCTTTACACGCACAAAGAGATCTTCCTGCGCGAGCTGATCTCGAACGCATCGGACGCCTGCGACCGGCTGCGCTATGCGGCGCTGACCGAGCCGCACCTTACCGCCGGCGATGCCGACCTCAAGATTCGGATCGTGGTCGACCGCGATGCGCGAACCTTGAGTGTCGTCGACAACGGCATCGGCATGAACCGCGGCGATCTGTTGGAGACGCTCGGCACCATCGCGCGATCCGGCACGCAAGCGTTCCTGGCCAAGCTTAGCGGTGATGCCAAGAAGGACACCTCGCTGATCGGTCAGTTCGGCGTCGGCTTCTATTCGGCCTTCATGGTGGCGGAGCGGGTTGACGTCATCACCCGCAAGGCCGGCGAGGAGCACGCCTGGCGGTGGTCGTCCGACGGCCGCGGCCAGTTCAGCATCGAGGACGCCGAACGATCGGACCGCGGCACGACGGTCACCATCCACCTGAATGCGGAGGAGGACGAGTTCCTGGAAACGATGCGGCTGCGCGGCATCGTCAAGAAGTATTCCGATCACATCGGCTTTCCGATCCTGCTCGGCGAGGGCGAAAAGGCAGAAACACTCAACGCCGGCTCGTCCTTGTGGATGCGCCCCAAAAAGGACATCACCGACAGTCAGTACAAGGAGTTCTACCGCCACGTCGGCCACGGCTTCGATGATCCGTGGCTGACCATGCACAACACGGTCGAAGGCGTCGTCTCCTACACGAGCTTGCTGTTCATCCCTGAACAGGCGCCGTTCGACCTGTTTGATGCCGAGCGCAAGGGCCGCGTGCGGCTTTATGTCCGCAAGGTGTTCATTACCGACGACTGCGAGGGCCTGGTCCCGCCCTACCTCCGTTTCGTGCGCGGCGTCGTCGATTCCGAAGACTTACCCCTCAACATCAGCCGCGAAACCTTCCAGCACGACCCGCGCCTGGCCAAGATCCGTTCGGGGCTATGCAAGCGGGTCTTTGACGAATTGGCAAAGAAGGCCGACGAGGCGCCGTCGGAGTACGAGACGTTCTGGAACGCCTTCGGCGCCGTGCTGAAGGAGGGGCTGTACGAGGATTTCGAGAACCGCGAGCGGATCTTGGGCCTAAGCCGCTTCCGATCGAGTGCCGGCAGCGAGCTCACCTCGCTCGATGCGTATCTGGCGCGGATGAAGCCCGGCCAGGATGCGATCTACACGCTCGCCGGCGATGACGTCGAGGCGCTGAAGCGCAGCCCGCAGCTGGAAGGCTTCCGCGCCAAGGGTGTCGAGGTGCTGCTGCTGACCGACCCGATCGACGAGTTCTGGGTTCCGGCGGTGCGGACCTACAAGGTTAAGCCGTTCAAGTCGGCCGCCGCCGCCGACACCGATCTCGACAAGATCGAAGCCGACGCCGCGCCGAGCGAGCCCGCGAGCGAGCCGCCGGTCGGGCTCGACCGGCTGGTGGCACGGCTGAGAGATGTGCTCAAGGACGCGGTCAAGGATGTGCGCGTCTCCAAGCGGCTGACCGAGAGCGCCGTTTGCCTGGTTGCGGGCGCGGGCGATCTCGACATGCATCTGGAGCGGATGTTGCGCCGCCACCGCCAGCTTGACGCGGAAGCGGCGACGCCGCGGGTGCTGGAAATCAACCCCAAGCACCCGCTGATCCGCCGCCTGGTCGCCGTTGCAGACGGCAGCGACAGCGTGGCCGGCGACGGTACGTTTGCCGAAGCCGCCTGGCTGTTGCTCGACCAGGCCCGCATCCTCGAAGGCGAGCGCGTGGCCGACGCCCAGGCCTTCAGCCGCCGGCTGGCCGCCTGCCTGGAACGCAGCCTCCCGGCATAAGGGGCAAGCCCGCACCCGTCGGACTGCGCCCGCGGCTCTCCCGGCCGGCCGGACTTAGCGCGGCAACGGGCCTTACGCCGCGGCGAGCACGGCGAACGTGTGCAGCGCGATCATCCGTTCCTCGTCCGTCGGGATGACCCACACCGAGACTTGGCTGTCGTCACTGCTGATGCGTGGGCCGCCGCGGGCGTTGGCGCCCTCATCCAGGCGGATGCCGAGCCAGGCGGCGGCGCGGCACACGCGCGCGCGGATGGCAGGCGCGTGCTCGCCGATGCCAGCGGTAAAGACGAGCGCATCGAGGCCGCCGAGGGCTGCCGTGAGCGCGCCCAGGTGCTTGTTGACGTGATAGCAGAACAGCGCAATCGCTTCCTCGGCCGCAGGCTCGGTGCTGGCCAGGAGATCGCGCATGTCGTTCGAGATGCCGGAGACCCCCAACAGGCCGCACTCCTTGTACAGCAGCCGTTCGATCGCCTTCGCATCCATGCCCAGCGCCTGCATGCAGTAGAGCAGGACGCCGGGGTCGAGCGCGCCCGGCCGGGTGCCCATCGGCAGGCCATCCAAGCCGCTGAAACCGAGCGTGCCCTCGATGCTCGCGCCGTCCCTGATCGCGCACATGCTGGCGCCGCTGCCCAAGTGCGCGACGACGACGCGCGAGGCTTCGGGCGCGTAAGCAGGCAGCGTGCGGGCGATGAACTCGTACGACAGGCCATGGAAGCCGTAGCGGCGCACCCCTTGCGCGCGCAGGTGTGCCGGCAGCGCCAGCAGTTGCGCCACCGGCGGCATGGTGCGATGGAAGGCGTTGTCGAAGCAGGCGATCTGCGGCAGGGAAGCGTCGACCTTGGTCAGGGCGGAGATGGCGGCCAGGTTATGCGGCAGGTGCAGTGGAAAGAACGGCACCAGCTCGGCAATGCCGTCGATGAGGGAAGGCGTCAACCGGATCGGCCGGTCGTAAGCCGCGCCGCCAAAGACGACCCGATGGCCGGCCGCGATCAGCCTGGCGCCGGAATCGCGGCTTCGGATCCAGTCGAGGATGAAGGCGATCGCGTCCGCGTGCGACAGGCATGAGCCACGCGGCCAGTCGTGCGTGCCGACCGCCTTGCCGTCCGCATCCTTGACGGCGAAGAACGGATCGGAGCCGATGCCATCCAGCACGCCCCTGGCGAGCAGATGCGGATCGGCCGCGCCGTCCGCCGCGTAGCCCGCAAACTTGATGCTCGACGAGCCGGCATTGATGACGAGGATTGCGTCCGTCATCGCCGCTACTCGGCCGCCTTCTTGAGGAGCGCCGCCCCCTTGCGCTGTTCCTCCGCGAACAGGACCGCGACGGCACACGACGCCAGCCGGGTCCGCGCGCTGTCGGCGCGGCTGGTCAGCACGATCGGCGCCCGGACGCCAACGACGATCCCGGCCGCCTCGGCGTTGGCCATGAAGGTCAGCTGTTTGGCGAGGATGTTGCCAGCCTCGAGATCGGGGACAACCAGGATGTCGGCCTTGCCGGCGACCGGCGAGACGATGCCCTTGGTGCGGGCGGCCTCCTCATCGATCGCGTTGTCGAAGGCGAGCGGGCCGTCGAGGATGCCGCCAGTGATCTGGCCGCGCTCGGCCATCTTGCACAGCGCCGCCGCCTCGATCGTTGACGGGATCTTGACGGTGACCGTCTCCACCGCCGACAGGATGGCGACCCGCGGCTGCTCGATCCCCACCGCATGCGCGAGTTCAATCGCGTTCTGGACAATGTCGCGCTTTTCCTCGAGCGTCGGCATGATGTTGATGGCGGCATCGGTGACGATGATCGGTCGCGCATAGGTCGGCACCGCGATGAGGAAACAGTGGCTGAGGCGGCGTTCGGTGCGCAGGCCCGCCTCCTTGCGCAGCACCTCCGACAACAGCTCATCCGTGTGCAGGCTGCCCTTCATCAGCATCTGCGCCTCGCCGGTGCGCACCAGGCCGACCGCGATCTCGGCGGCATGGTGGCTGTGGTCGGCCGGCACCAGGGGATAGGGGCTGATGTCGATCCCCGCTTGCGCCGCCAGCGCGCGGATCTTTTTTTCCGGGCCGACCAGGATCGGCGTGATCAGCTTGTGCTCGGCGGCATCGGCGGCACCGCGCAAGGCGTCTTCGCTGCACGGATGGACGACCGCGCACGACGACGGCGGCAGCCCGTCGCACATCTTGAGGAGCTCAAGGTAGCGGTCCTCGCGCCGCAGCTGCACCGTCGGCATATCCCGCCGCGGCAGGCGGATCTTGATGCGCGGCGCCTCGACGGTGCAGGTGCCGGCGATAAGGACCTCCCCCCCCGCATCGGTGAGGCGGCAATCGAGGACGACCTCGCCGGATGCGGCGTGCTTCTCCTTCACGGTGACCGTCGCCGTTACCGGCTCGCCGATCGGGATCGGATGGTGCATTTGCATCGTAGCGCTGGTGCTGACGGAGCCGAGGCCGGGCAGGCGGGAGCCTGCGAGCGTCCCGAACAGACTGGCACCCCACATCGTGTGGCCGGCGCCGAGCGAAAACATCGAGCTGTCGGCCGGACCGGGATCGAGATCGACGAGGTTCAGGTTGCCGGTCACTGCCGCCCAGGTCTCGATGTCGTCCCGGCGCAGCGCCCGGCTGATGCTGGCGCTCTCGCCCACCTCGATCTCATCGAAGGTCCGGTTCTCGATCATCTCGGTCATGCGAGCATTCCTTTCTCGCGGAAGCATTATCGTGCCGGCGGCGTGTCCTCGGCCGCGAGCCAAGCTATTGCCTTGTCGCGCTGGGACGGCGGGAAGCGGCGCACGGTCGCGGCACGAAAGACGTCGGCAATGCGCGCCTGCTCGTCCTCCCACTTCGGTTCGGCAAGGATGGCGATCCGCACCACCGACGCCCAGCTCTTCATGCCGAACTGGGTTCCCACCGACTTCGCGCCTGTCTCCCACCCCTCCAGCTCGCTCCAGTCGAGGAGGATGAAATCGCGCCGCGCGTCGTCCAGCAACGGCCCGATTGCTTCGGCACAGTGATCGATTTCGGCCTCGGACACCATCTTTGCCATCCTGAGCGCAATCACCCGGTCTTTCGTCTGCGGCAGCACCTCGATCATCACGTCCCTCCTCGCCTTCGCGTTTTCTCGTCGCGTCCGCGAACATTAGAAAAAAGCATGGCTGCGAACAACGGTTCACCTGGGACGAGGGGCGGCGGCGCGCGCGGCCGTGACGGTGACGCCGGCGACGAAACCGCTCAACCCTACCACGGCGGGCCGGCTGCGCTAAATAAATGTGGGTGCACTCTTAACGAGCGAGGTCGGAGAATGGCCATGTGGATGTCGCTGTTCACGCAACGCAGCCTGCCGTCGGCGGCAGAAGCGCTTCCCGGGCGCAGCGTCGAGATGGCAGTGCCCGAACGGCATGACGTTCTGGGGACGCCGCTAAGGCCGCCATTCCCGATCACCTGCGAGCAGGCAAGCTTTGGCTTGGGATGCTTCTGGGGCGCGGAGCGGCACTTCTGGACGATGCCGGGCGTCTTTACCACGGCGGTCGGCTATGCCGGCGGTCACACGCCCAATCCCACCTACGAGGAGGTTTGCTCGGGCAAGACCGGTCATGCCGAGGTGGTGTTCGTGGTGTTCGACCCCGCCGCAATCAGCTACGGCCAGCTGTTGAAGTGCTTCTGGGAGAGTCACGACCCGACGCAAGGAATGCGCCAGGGCAACGACCAAGGCACCCAGTACCGCTCGATGATCCTGACCCATGGGTCGGCACAGCACGCCCAGGCGGCAGCGAGCCTTCGGGTCTACCAGGCCCGGCTGAGCGCGGCCGGCGGCGGGCCGATCACGACCGAGATTGTCGATGCGGGACCGTTCTATTACGCCGAAGCCTATCATCAGCAATATCTCGCCAAGAACTCGGGGGGCTACTGTGGCCTCGGTGGCACGGGCGTGAGCTGCCCGGTCGACGCACTCGCGACCGACGATGCCAATTGATGGCGCAGCGGCACGGGCTGCGGGCACAGTGCGGGCCGCGGAGGGCCACGACGGGAGGAGGGGCCTGCGCGGACAGCCCGCCGCACGCACGCGGCGGATCTCGGCCGGGCGCAGCCTTGCCACTCTGGTCGCGGTGCTCTCCCTCGGCGGCTGCCTGCCGCTTGCGACGCTCAACCGGATCCTCATCCCCGGCGACGGCTTCACCCTGCAGCGCGGCATCGCCTACGGTCCGGAACCACGCCAAGCGCTCGATGTCTACACGCCCGCAGGCTTGACAGTCGCGCGCGGGCATGAGGGTCGCCCGGTGGTGGTGTTCTTCTATGGCGGCAGCTGGCAGAGCGGCAGCCGGTCCTATTATCGCTTCATCGGCGAGGCGCTGACGGCGCACGGGATCGTCGCCGTCGTCGTTGATCATCGTTTATATCCGGAAGTCGTCTTCCCGGCCTTCGTCGCCGATGCAGCGCAGGCGGTCGCTTGGGTACACAGCAACATTGCATCCTTCGGGGGTGATCCGGACCGCATTTTCCTGATGGGACACTCGTCAGGCGCGCATATTGCGGCGCTACTTGCGACCGACAGGACATACCTGCGGGAAGCTGGCGTCCCGGCCGCGCGCGTGCGCGGGCTGATCGGCCTCGCCGGCCCGTATGCAATCGATCCTTTCCGCTACCGCACGACGAGGGCGATTTTCGACGGTCTGGCGACGCCCGCCCCGATGCAGCCCTTGAGCTTCGTCGACGGCAGCGAGCCGCCGATGCTGCTTGTGCACGGAAGCCGCGATGAGACGGTCTATCCGGCCAACAGCCACGCCCTCGCTGCAGCGGTGCGCGCGGCCGGCGGCGAAGCGGACGTGGTCGCGGTCGATGTCGGCCACATCGAGCTGGTGCTGACGCTGGCGCGACCGCTCAAGTCGCGCACCGGCACCCTCGATCGGATCGCCGCGTTCATCGCCGCCCGCTAGGGCGAGCCCTCGGTCGCCGATGCCCCCTTTCAGGTGTTGCAGGATGGGCAGCCTGCGCTCGCTTCCGAGCCTGATACCGCGACTGGGGAGTTGACGCGGCCGGGCAAAGACGGCATGGATGCGGCCGCCCCGGGCGTGGGATTGGGGCATGGAGACGCGTGTGTGGCCGCGGCGGCGCCGAAACGCCGGCGTGCATAGTTCAACCGGTGCTGTGGATTGGATCGTGATGCGAAGGAAGCGTTACATCTTCGTTCGTCGCCGCCAAGGCAACCGGCGGACCGTGCTCCTTGCCACCGTGATATTGTTGGGGCTTGCGATCTGGGCCGGTACGGCGCAGGACCCGCACCTGCCGCCAATCTACCTGAAGGCCGCCCCGGTCGACATCGAAGCCGGCCGCTGAGTTCGCCTGTCTGAGGCTTTCGGTTGCTGTGCCTTGGCCACGGCAGTGCGCCTCGCAACCGCAATCTCGCGTTGAATCGCTTGCACTTTGCCGGCGGCAGGAGGAAACTGTCCGATCTGCAAAGAACAATCGGGCAGCACCCGGCCTTTACCGGCAGCCAGCCCATGGCGAAAGCCACACCGGCCAGGGAGGATACGACACGGTGGCAGCGCTTGGGGTAGAGAGCCTGCTCGAGGGGCTCGACGGCATCGCCTACGTCACCGATTGCGAAGGAACAGTGCTTTCGATCGGTCGCTCGAACTGGAACGCATTCGCGAAGGCCAACGGCGGCGAAAGCCTGTGCGACGGCAACGGCGTCCTGGGATGCAGCGTGTTCAGTTTCGTGACCGGCGCGGCCGTCACCGAGCTCTACCGTCATTGGTTCGAGGCCGTACTGCGCGGGCGGGCACCGCGGGCGCGGGTGTTGACGCGCTGCGACTCCCCATCCGTGCGGCGGGAACTGATGGTGACGATCACGCCGCTCACCGGCTCGCGCGGCCGGATCGAGGGGATGCTGTTCCAGTCGCAGACCTTGAGCGAGGAAGTTCGCCCGAAGATCAGCCTGTTCGACTTCGCTGCCGAGCGCCGCCGGTTGAGCGGGCAGGCCGCCCTGCCGGTGCTGGCCATGTGCAGCTATTGCCAGAACGTCCGCTTTCCCGCCGGCAGCAGCGACGACGACGGCGCGTGGATCAGCGCCGACCGCTACTACCGGCAGGGCGGCGCGACCGATGTCCGGATCAGCCACGGCATCTGCCCGGACTGCTTTGCGCGCGAAGCCCTGGCGCTCGCTTCCTAGGGCCGCGGCCGCTCAGCGCAGGTAGAGGCCGTCGGCACCGATCTTGCCCGGGCCGTCGAGAACATAGATGCCGGCCGAGTTGCCGCGGACGTGGAAGCCGAGGCGGCCGTCGCCGACCGTTACTTCGCGCCCCGAAACGCAGTCCCGGTAGGTGCCATTGCGCACGTTCTCGACCGTGATGTCCTGATCGCCACCGATGGCGAGACCGATCACGGCGTAGCTGTCCTCGTCCGGATAGTCGCGGATGAAGCTCAGGCCGGTGCGCCACTCGCGCACGTCTGTCATCTTTGCCTTCTGCAGCGCCGGCACCGCCTTGCGGATCTGGTTCAAGCGCTGGATGTGGCGATACAGCGGGTGGCTCTGCGTTGCGGCGATGCGGCCTTCGGCCAGGTGATCGCCGAAGTAGGCACGGCCCGTGCTATCGAGGGTATCGTTCGCCTCGATGACATCCTGCGGCGCCCCCTTCATGAACTCGATTTCCTCGCCGTAGTAGAGGCACGGGATGCCGCGCGCCGTCCACAGGAGATTATAGGTGGCTGCCGCCATCCATTGCTCGCCCTTGAAGCGGAAGCGGAAGTCGTTGTCGGGGCCGACGTCGTGGTTCTGCAGGAACGTCACCAGGCTGGTGGCATCGCCGTAGATCCAGTCCTTTTCCAGCACCTGGCCCAGGCCCTCATACGTGCCGCGGCTGACATTGTCGCGGAAGGTCGAGAACATGCCGAAATCGAGCACCGAGAAGCCGGAGTCGCCGCCCGAGTGGGGATCTTGCGGATCGTGGCCCAACCGCGTGTACCACCACGGCCGGATGAAGGAGGGGCCGTTGTCGCCGCCGCCCAGATCACCCCAGCCGTAGCCCTTGACCAGGTTCTCGCCAAACACGAACAGGCTGGGTTTATGCGCCTTCCAGGCGTTGACGTACTCGAGCAGGTTGTCGCGTTCGATGTGCTTGACCGTATCGATGCGCAGCGCGTCGACTCCGAGGTCAAGATAGCGGTTGATGGCGGAGATGATGTAGTCCTTGACGTTCTGGCGCCGGGTCGCGAGGTCGATACAGTCGCCGGCGATGTGCTTCACCTGCACTGCCGCACTCTCCCAGTCGCCGCCGCAGATGAAGCCGTCCTGGTGGTACCATTCGGGATCGAGCGTACCGGCATCGATGCCGAAGAAGCGGCCCGGGTTGTAGCCCGGCTGCGGTACCGTGACGCCGGTTTTGGGATCAACCAGCGGCAGCTTTCCCTCAGGGTCGGTCGCATGGCGCTCGCGGTACCAGGCCGGTGCGACAGGATTGTCGTCGTCGTCGCGGTTCGGCCAGGCGTAGTTGCCGAGGTTGCCCTGGTAGGGGCCATGATTGACCCGGCCTTGCTCGGAGCTCTGCGGCACGTAGTATTTCAGCGGCAGGCGGTCGATCCAGACGTGGCCGCGGATACCGTACATGCAGGAATGGTTGATCACCACGTCCTGGATGATCTTGAGGCCGCGCTTGTGCGCCGCGTCGATCAGGTCCTTGTACGTGGCACCCGGTGATTCCAGCCGCGGGTCGATGCGGGTCCAGTCGTATGGGTGGTAGCCGTGGTAATCGAGACCGCTGCGGTTCTCGACCGGCGGCGTGATCCAGATGGCGGTGAAGCCGAGATCGGCGATGTAGTCGAGCCGCTCGATCAGGCCCTTGAAGTCGCCGCGCCAGTGCGGATCTTCGGCCTCCCCGGCTGCGTTGAACTTGATGCGGTCGCGGCAGAAGAAGTTGTTCGAAGGGTCGCCGTCGTAGAAACGGGTCGTAAGCAGGAAGTAGATCGTCTCGGCGCGGAAGTCGCCGTCGCGCTTGGCCGCAGGCCTCGGCTGCCGCGGTTTCGGCTTGGGCGCTTCTGCGGGCCTTGCTGCCGGTGCCGCGTGCGCTTGGCTCGGCGCCCGGTCGGACCATGCCCCCGTCGCATCGAGCCAGCCGCCGCGATCGCGCCACTGATCGCCCGTCTGCTGGCCGTGCTCATCGCTGATGACGAAGCTGGCCGTGCGGATGCCGGGGAGCCGGTGCACGAACCAGCCGTTGCCTTCAGCGGTCATCGCGACGCCCGGCCAGGCGCTCGCGGACTTGCCAGGATAGGTGTTCCAGACGTGAATGCGGATCGTCTCCGCCCAGCCAGCGGGCTTCTGGAAGTGCAGTGTCAGTTCGGCCATAGGGAGTCCTTAAGAGATATCGCGGCGGGCACGGTTGCAAAGGCAACGTCAGCGGCGGGAAACATTACCCTACCCGGCTTTCGCCCCGCCGCCAACAGTTGCCGGCCGCGCTTCGGTCGTTCCGCGCAGCCCGTGCGCCCCGTTGCGCTGGCGAGGGGCAAAGCGATCTGGCGGCGGGCGAACCCGGCGAATAAAATCATCCGTCGGATTACGCTACGCTAATCCGACCTGCGCGGGCTGGCGCCCCCGCCGATCAAGCGCCCTTCATCAATTGCCCCTTGGCAACAGGCCTCAGATAGCCACTGGCTAACAGACCTTCAAAGTTGTGAGGCTCCATCGATCGACGCACTAACTCAAGTGCATGGTTGATTGCTGATTGGTCAACAGAAGGATCAATAATCCGCTCGGCTATTGCATCATGTAACAGAAGTGTCCATGCATACGCGGGCATATCCTGAACATAGCTAAACAGACCGCCGTGGCGCAAGCACTTACTAAAATGTTCAAGTGTGTTCAACCAAAAATAATTTCGAGCAACAGGTATTCTGCCCAAGTTTCCGAACAGGCTCGTACAAGCGTGTCGTTGGCCAGCGTCGATGTCCGACTTAATCAATAATTTGGCAACAACAGCCTCCGTGGATCGATCCAAGAGCTTCAAGAACGCGAAGGGCAATTCGTGTTCTCTGATCCAGCGACTCATCCGGCTAAGCCGGTAGACAGCATCTTCATGCTCTGCATGGGTGCCTGCCCATGCTACGATTATGGCCATAGAGCCGCGCGACAGGTTCTTCTCCTTAGACAGAGCTTTCGTTACGTAAACAGCTTCCGCGCGGTGCCAGTGCTCCTTGAGCCAGTATTCACAATGCTCTCGAATTTCGCCGAATGGCTGCCCGGTTTCAAGCCAACTCCGATATACATAATCTGCGTCAGGCTCGGTCGCATGCTGGCCGAGCCAGGCCAGGACATGGGATCGTACGTCCTCGACCGCGCCCTGCGCATCGAGCCAGCTCTTGTAGACAAACTGCGCCTCGGGCGCCGTATCATGCTGGCCGAGCCACGCCAGGACATGGGATCGTACGTCCTCGACCGCGCCCTGCGCATCGAGCCAGCTCCGGTAGACGAAAGAAGCCTTGAACGCAGTCGCATTGGAATCGAGCCATGCCCGCAAATGGCGTTGAACTTTCTCTGGGGGCGTGCCCGACCGCAGGAGCGATACGATAAGGTAGTGGCTTGCAAGGGCTGATGGTTCGTTGTTCAGCCAGGCGACGACGGCATTGTGGTACCGTTCCGGATCGAAGGCATGAGCACAGCGCAGAAAGATGTTGCTTTTGTGCGGGAAATCCACGGCAGCGGTCAGCGGAGCGGTCAAAGCCGTCTCGGCACGAGACCGGTCCACATTCGCACGCCCCTTCGAAGCCGCCCATTCCGCAGTCCTCGCAACCACCAGACATGCTTCGAACGAACGGGACAGCCGATGGCGCAGATCATCAGATTCAGCCAGAAGCTCGATAAGATCGGCGTGGGAAACGAGGCGGCTTTGGACAAGCACTGGAAACTGCTCGAGAGCCTTTACCCTGTCGTGCCTCAGTAGGCCTTTCGCCGCGCGTAAACCTGACAGCTTCTGGAAGACCGGGTGTTGGCCAAGCCGGTCGACCGAGGTCAGGCAACGGTCGAGCCAGCGTTCGTCAAGAGCTTTCACCAGCAGTGCGTTCAGTCTGCTCTGCTCGCTATTTGGCATGCCGGCCAGATGGCGCGCCAGCATGACATCAGCCAGGACATCATGAGCGGCCGACAAGCCCAGATCATCCCACTCGATCCAGTGATCAGCTATTAGAACTTCGAAGAGTTCATCATTGAGCGCGGATTCCGCGCGCAGAGCCTCGGCTTGATCCTCAGATATTGGCAATCGAGCCGCCAGTTCTGCGATGGCGCGTTGGACGGGTTGGCCGGTAAATCTACGTTCGATGATGTTCAGGCGTCCTTTCGCCCAGCCCTCGAAGTCTCTCACCGCCGCAAGGTTGCCAAACTGCTCTTCAAATTTCGTTCTGTCGCGCTCATAGAGGAAGGCAGCGAAGGCAGCCAGAACGGGTAGACCCGAGCAACTTGCCGAAATGCTCTCGGCGTTCGGTACCTGGAAGTGATCAAGAATCTGTCTGACGACCCAGGCATCGTAGCCCTCGTGTTCACCGCCACGATCAAGCCGAAGCACCTGTGGTGTGATGTCGTTCAGACGATCAGTGACCTGTTGTAAAGAGCTTGCCCGCGTCGATGCGATGATAGAAATATGGTGCTGCCCATCTCGAGAAAGGCGAAAGACAGCCTCATGTAGTCTGTCTAGTTCGATAAAGGCTTCGGCATAGTCGATAAAAAGCAATACTCTGGATGAGGTCGCGTAGTTTGCACAAATCTCGTCAAGATTCTCTGCCTTGGCAAAGCGTTCCAACCTGAGCGGCCACCAGCCCTCGGCTCGTGCCTTTTCGCAAATCTCGATAGCAAGGCGCGTCTTTCCGGTACCACCAGAACCGGAAATCACAAGCGCCCTTCCTTCATTACCATTTGTCAAATGGAGAAGAGAAGACGAGAATACCGAACTGGCTTGCCTGTTTAATTGAGCATCATATTCCTCGCGCGAAAAGTAGGGCAATTTTCGGCTTTCAAGAAAGCGTTTGAAACCGGCTTCGCTTTGTCCAAAGCATGCAGCAATGTCTCCATACCCCTGTGGGTAGCCTCCGAGCCATCGATAGAACAAAGGTACAAGCTGAGCTGAATACCCAATTATATCATCCCAATAGATAAGTTCGACATCGATGCTCGCAAGATGATTCAGCTCTTGATGACTCATCGCTATATTGGAGAAGAATTTTTGAATGCGAGTCCGTAACTGAAAGCGCTCATCCGCACTTGCGCATATAGCTGATGTTGCGAAGCGATAGACCTTCAGGCCTCCCTGGCTTTTTAGCCACGGCCTATATTTTTCTGCACCACTTCCAGCTGCCGCTTTCGGCAAGTTTTTTTCTAGATGCTGCTCCACCTCGACCCATCGACCCTGAGCGTTACTTTTAGTACCTGCACCGATGAATTTGCATTCGACGATACATGTCACCTCCTTTCCGGTGTCGATGAGGTCGATTGCGCCGTCCCGCCCTATTGCAAGACCACGGACTAAAGCGATCTCCGGGTCGCGAAGCCTAAGGAACTCGTGAATGAACAGCGCGAAAGCATCACCGTCGTCATCAGTTCTAAAATCACGGTCATCAAAGCGCTTTTTCGAGAATTCCGGCACTTCTGCTCACGACCCTTCTGAACCGGCGGCCCGCGTAGGTCACAATACCCTTCAGGCGTATCCTGACGTATGGGTTGCGCCGGATCGAGAAAATTCATCCGCGCGAAGGTTCTGCGGATGAGTTCCGGACTTCCGGAGACACGAAACCGAATTCAGCCCGCGTCGCCCAGAATAACCTAAGGTTAGGGGACATGATCCAGGCTTACCGCTCCCTCCCAGGTTCATAGCGGTCTGGAGGACGACTCGCGCCAACGCGATGCGCCAGCCGTAGTTCCGGTGAAGTTGGAGTGACATGATATGGAATTTCGGTGTCGATAGGAGGTCGGTAGAGGAAGCACCACGGCATTCCGGGCTGTGCCTGGCAGTGGATGGCCGGCCTGCGCCGGCCATGACGGTGGAAGGAGGCGCGTGCGCCCTCAGGTCGCGCCTCTCTTTCCCTCGTCATGCGCGGACTTGATCCGCGCATCAACTGGCAGGGCCGTCCCCAGCGCGTGGATGGCCCGGACAAGGCCAGCCATGATGCGCAAAGACGGAGTGCGGTGCGTCCCTTCGTCGTCTTGCGCCGGCTCCATCCGCCCGATTGCGCCGGCGAGGGGCAAAGCGATCTGGCGGCGGGCAAACCCGGCGGCTGTAACATCCGTCGGAATACGCTACGCTCCTTCGGCCCACGCGGGCTCGCTATGCCATCGATCTGGCAATTCCATATCATGCCCATGGACCCCCTTCTCTGGAACCCTTCCCGCGTCGTGATCAACAACGCCGGATTCGGCGACTAGAATCGGGTCTGGGAAATCGATACTGCCAAGGTGACGATGATGATCGATCGAAATTTGGAGGAGTAGGTCATGCGGACGCCGTTCGACGGTCTTCGCGCCACTGATGCCGCGTCGGTGAACGCGTTTGTCAAGGAGTATCTGCCGGGCTTTGTCGGGATGGAGTTCTTGTCGCTAAACCCCGAGCGTGTTTGCGCCCGCCTGCCCATCCGGCGCGAACTTATGGCGCCTAACCAGTTCCTGCATGCCGCGTCTCTCGTGGCGCTTCTCGACACCTGCTGTGGCTTTGGAACGATCATCAACCTACCCGCAGACGCGTCGGGCTTTACCACCGTGGAACTGAAATCCAACTTTATCGGCACCCTGCGCCAAGGTGAGGTGCATTGCGAGGCGGTACCGGTTCATTTGGGCCGGAATACCCAGCTCTGGGACGCCACGGCAAGCGATCCGGATACAGGGCGAAAGCTGGCCCTGTTCCGCTGCACGCAGATGATCCTCTATCCGCGATCGTCATCCTAGGGTGCGGCCTGCGAAATGGCAGGGATCGTCCCGGAGCTCCGGGGAGTTCCGGGAGTTCCGGGGACACGAAACTGCCGGGAGTTCCGGAGACACGAAACTGAATGCAGCCCGCGTGGCGCAGAATAACCTTAGGTTAGGGGACATGATGCAGGCTGACCGCTCGCTCCCGGTTTCAATGCGGTCTGGAAGACGACTCGCGCCAACGCGATGCGCCAGCCGTGCCGTGGTGCTTTCTCTACCGACCTCCTATCGACAGGGAAATTCCATATCATGTCCCCGGAACTTCCGACCTCCTATCGACAGGGAAATTCCATATCATGTCCCCAGAACTTTAGTCCCCGGAACTTTCGATGTCACCTGAACTTGAAATTCCATATCATGTCACCTGAACTTTGTCTGTCACCTGAACTTTGTCGGAACTTAGAAGCTTGTTAACCTCACTTGAGATGTTAAGCCCGACTGCGTAATTGGGCCGGCCGGCATGGGGCGCCTGATTCAATCCGCTTAAGGATCTGTGAACCTCCCCTGAATTGTTGGACACCTTTGCTAACCTCCGAGGGAGGCAGGAAGGTGTTGTATGACGAAATCACGTCGGAATTTCACGGACGAGGATCGTGTCCCTGAGCGAACGCCTCTTGGATCTAACCGCCGCTCTTTTCGCGTGAAATTGCGATGGGTGAGAGCGACGGGAGGAGGCTTCAGCCTCCTCCGATCGCGGCCGGCAGCCGGTCAGCTGGTGTAGTATTTCGCGCGCTTGCCGTAGTAGTAGCCGGCGTCGCCGTAGCCGTAGTAGGCCTGCTTGCGGACGTCCACCATGTTCAAAATGACGCCGTGCAGCGGCATGCCGAAGCGGGTCAGCTGATCGATGGTGTAGCGGACGACTTGCTTGCGCGTCTTGCCCCAGCGCACCACCAGCAGGGTCGCATCGGCCACCATCGGGATAACCTGGCCCTCGGCGAGCGCTAAGGCGGGCGGCGCGTCAATGACGATCAAGTCGTAACGGCTGCGCAGGTCGGCCAAAAGCCCCTCCAGCTTGGCCGCGTCGCCGAGAACCTTGCGGTCGGCCGACGAACTGCCGGAAACCATGACGTCCGCGAGCGAAGCGGGATCAGACTGAATGGCGTCCTCAGGCGTCGCTTGACCGCTCAGCACCTCGTACAGCCCCGGCTGGGCGGCAATCCCGCTTATGCGATCAGTCAGCCGCGAGCGCCGCATATCGGCATCGATCAGAAGCACCCGGCGGTCGGCCCGGGCCTGGGCGCGGGCAAGGGAAAGCCCAAGCGTCGACTTGCCCTCGTCCGGCTCGGCCGAGGTCAATACCAGGACTTGCGGGGGGCGGTCCGAAAAAGCCAGCAGCAGCCGGGTGTTGAGCGAGCGGATCGCCTCCGCGTACGCCGAGTCTGGCCGCTTGAGGATGAAGGTCTCCGGCCGCTCGCCGCCGGCCTTGCCGGTGCTCAAGAGCGGCACGTGAGCCATCACCGGCAACTGGGTGAGCGCTTCGATCTGCTCAGCGCTGCGGAAGCCGGCATCGAGCGTCTCGATCATCACCGCGAGGAGACCGCCGACGACGATCGAGCCAAGGAACGCGATCAGAACCACAAGCGTCTTGCGCGGATACGACGGCTTGTCGGGCATCGCCGCCGGCGAGACGACGCGGGCATCGGGGAGCTGGGCACGCATGTCCTCCTGCGCGCTCGCCTGCATGAAGGACGCGAGAAACTGCTCCAACAACAGCTTGTTGGCGTCCGCCTCGCGTTCCAGCGCGCGCAGGCCGATCGCGGCCTGGTTCGACTGCGTCATGTCGCCCTTGACCGAGGCGAGATCGCGCTGCAGTGCGGCTTCGCGACCGCGCGCCACCACCACTTCGTTCTCGGCGCGCTGCACGATCTTGGCGATCTCGATCTGAAGCTTTTCGCGGAAGCGCTGCCTCTCTGCCTGCAGCTGGATCATCGCCGGATGGCGGGCGCCCAGGTTCTGGCCCAGTTCCGCCTCCTTGCGCTCAAGCTCCAACTCCTGCTCGCGAAACCGCTCGATCAGCCGCGAGTCAAGCACCTGCACCGCGGTATCGACGTTCTCTGCTGTCTTGAGGCCGCGCACCTGGGCAAGGCGTGACTCCGCCGCACGCCGCTCGATGGTGGCATCGGTGAGCTTAAGGTTGAGATCTGACACCTGCTCGGTAATCAAGGAAGTCCCGCGGCCCTCGAACAAGCCGTAGCGCTTTCGGTACTGCTCGATCTCCCGTTCCGACCCTTCGACTTTTTGCCTTAGCGTCTGGATGCGGCCGGCGAGCCAAGCGCTCGCCCGCTGGGCGTTGTCGTATTTGTCCTCCAGGCGCGCAACGAGATAGAGTTCGGCGAGCGTGTTCAACACACGCGCCGCGGTCCGCGGGCTCTCGGCGGTGAAATTGATCACGACGGCGCGGGAGCGGGGAATTTGCTTGGCTGTCACGCCCTCGAGCACCGCGTCAATGATCTTGTTTTTCCCGATCGCTTGCAGTTCCTCAAGGGTCAGCGCCGTCGGGTTTTCCGCTTCCTTGTCGGCTGATGTGGAGAGGTCCAGGCCGAGCTTGTCTTTGAGAAACGTGCGGACAGCGCTTTCCGGCCGCAGCTTGCGGTTGAACTCCGGGTTCTGGTCGAGCTGCAGCGCATCAATCACGCGCTCTGCCAGCTTGCGCGAGCGGATCACCTCGATCTCGGTGAGGATCGATGCCTCGTCCTGCGGTGCGCCGGTGACCGCGGCCTGGTAATCGAACAGCGGCCCGGTCTTGTTCTCGAACACCACCTGCAGCTCTGCCGTGTAGCGCGGCGTGGCGGTCTGAACGTAGAGAACGGCAAGCCCGGTCAACAGCGTAACGACGCCAGCAATCGCCCACTTGTGCCGCCAAAAGGCGCGGATTGTCTCCCGCAGCTCGCTGTCGAGCGTCGCGAGTTGCCAGCGCCGCGGCTCGGCGGGCTCAGAGTGCGTGGTGGAGGTCAGTTGTTGATCCATCGTCTTCAGGCACCTTTCTCGTGTTCGGACAGTTCCTGTCGTGGCCACCGCAGCGGCGATGCGCACTGCGTTCCGGCTGGCCCCAAAGTGCCACCATGGGACAGAAACAGCGCAACAACCTCAACGATAAACGCTACGGTTCATGCGGGCAATCCCCAACAGTGGCCCCTGTTGGAACCGATCATGGCTCGGGTACGCCCCCGCGGGGGCTGGCGTACGCGCGCTCTTGCGAGGCCATCGCCATCCGCGGCATGACTGAGCGTACCCGCCCACGTGACGTCACGTCGGGTCGGTCTCCGGTTGCGGCGGCGCATTTTTGCCGACCACGGTGCTGCCGGCCGCGTTGGGCTCGCCGTGGTCTGGGCCGTCGTCCTGCCCGCGACGGATCCGGCTCGTGATCAGCAGCCCGGCCAGGATCGTGCCCACCACCACGAATGTGGAGAGAAAGGGATGACGATCAAAGTCCAGGCCACCATGCGCCGTCGGATCCGACCAAAGCGTCGATCGCAGGGCTGGCCCGGCGGGCGCGAGCGAGCCCTCACCGCCCTGTTGGTCGCGCTTGCCTGCCGCCGCCGCAGACGCAGCGATCGGCTGGGAGCCGAGCGAGGCACCGGCGACCGTGCGAACCGCAGGCGGTTTGATGACGTCGTCTGCCAACGGCGCCACCGCGATCGCCACCACGGCGACGATGCTCGCCAAGAGGATCTTGTGTTTGGGCATGATCCCCCTCACGAAGAGATCTCGGGTGAGCGCGCGGTCGCGCAAGGCCTTCAAGCGCGTGGCTCCGTTCACGCGAACGTCGCAAACCAAACCCGCATAATAAGACTAGCACAGGCGCCATCGTTAGAGAAGGGGGCGGAAATTCCCTATCCGGGTTACTCAACGCCTGCGAACCCGAGATCTCTCGCAAGCGGCAACAGCTTGGAAAGGTATTTTACTTCACTCCTGTCAGGTCAATAAGCGAATAGATTCAATTGGCTAGTTATTTTGGACGTATTACATTGGGGATCGCTCCCGGCAAGTGCTTGATTGATCGGGATTTTCTCGAAGAGGGTAACAGAAGGAATCTGGAGCAATGTGTAAAGCGATGCGTCCAGGAAGATCAGGGTCTTGGCCGTTTCCGGGTCGTGCAGGCGGATGCGCCGCAAGTGATCGGGATAGTGCCGGCTTGTATCGTGACCGTCGAGGGCGATGGTCTGATCGCAGATGATGCCGGTCGCGCGATCGGTCGGGGCCGAACAGACTAAGGTGGGCGTCCATGTTGGATTTGGCGCGGGTGATGAAGAAGGCGCCGGCCTGATGGAGCCCGTGGAGCGGCGCGAAATCGACGTAGCCGCGGTCCATGACGTAGATGGCGCCCGGCTGCGGGAGCAGCAGGTCGAGCGCGTGGACGTCATGCAGCTTGCCGTCCGAGACGTGGATGAAGCTGGGGATGTTGCCGCGCAGATCCAGGAGCGTGTGCATCTTCACGGCGGCCTTGGTCGTGCGGAAATGCGCCCACGGAAACACCGCCAGACA
Source organism: Defluviicoccus sp. (assembly GCA_049291695.1). Lineage (GTDB taxonomy): Bacteria > Pseudomonadota > Alphaproteobacteria > Rhodospirillales > Defluviicoccaceae > Defluviicoccus. The sequence goes on along the minus strand of JBATPX010000128.1, from coordinate 18,518 downwards.
GCGATTGAATAGACCATGCCAGCTCGGCACATAGGTGAAGTCGCTCACCCATAGCCGGTTGGGCCGGTCGGCGGTGTCGCCGGGAAACTTCCCGTTCTTCCGTTGCTTCTCCAAGATACCCCTTTCTCACAAAAAGGGGCCTTCGGGAAACTCAGCGCGGATTATATTGACCCAAAAGGGGATTTAGTACGCGACCAGTGGAGGTATTGTATCTAGCTGCGACCACGGAACGCGCGAGCGCGTTCGCAAACGAGCAGGAGTGAAGGGCGGCAATGCCACAAACGTTTATTGGCATCCACGGCGCCGACGATCTCACCATCTTTCTCGACAAGGCACTCGATTTCCTTGAGATTCAATACGGTCTTGACGGCGATGATACGCTTGATGGCGGCTGGGGAGGCGACATCCTCGATGGCGGCGAGGGGGGAGAGAAGCCGATCGATCAGGGTGGGGGCGACTGGATCGTGTTCACCAACCCCTCTGCCGTGCCCCAGTTCGGGGCTGGCTTTCAGGGTGTCACGGTCCGCCTGACCGAGCAGTACGCCATCGATCAATGGGGGTTCTACAACAACGTTTGGAATATAGAGAACATTCGCGGCACCGATGATCCGGTGTGGGCCGACTTGCTGGTCGGCGATCGCGACGATAACATTATCGAGGGACTCGACGGCAACGATACGATCTACGGCGCCGGTGGCGTTGATATCATGCGGGGGGGCGAGGGAGATGACGTCCTCATCTGGGCGGCCGGCGATGGCCGCGATCTGCTCATCGACGGCGGACCGAACACCCCCACCGGCTATGACGAACTGCAGATCTACGCTCTCAGCTATGATGGCCTGCCGACCGAGTTCGGGCCGGGCAACGGCCTCGAGCGCATCACGGGGGTTTCCGGGCGGTTCCCGATTATCGGCAGCGCGCTCGCCGACAACTGGGACTTCTCCCAAACGATTACCAATGCCAGCGCCTTCTGCGGCGGCGCCGGAAACGACACCGTCACCGGCACGACGGGAAATGATTTGATCCTGGGCGAGGCCGACGATGACGAGCTGCGCGGTTTTGCAAGCGCTGTACTCAGCGGCAACGACAGCCTGTGGGGTGGCGACGGCCATGATGTCCTGCGCGGCTTCGATGGCGACGATCAGCTCCTTGGCGGCGAGGACGAGGATACGCTTCTTGGCGGCGCCGGTTCCGACGATCTCGCGGGCAACGGCGGCGTCGATTACTTCATTATTGATCTCGCTGACGTCGCACCGGGTCTGCCTCCGCAAATGCGACCGATCGATCAGATTTTCGACTTCCAGGGGGCAGGCGGAATCCAGCCGAGCGATCCCAATGACATTCTCATCATCGATGCTGGCTCGCTTGGCGCGACCGTCTTTGCGACAACGCCGTCTGGCATCTTCACGCAGGCGTTCATGGTTACCGACATCTTCAATCAGAATATACAGCAGGTAATCGAGATCTATTCGACCAACGGCCTGCCATTGATCTACAACGTTGACTACTTCATCGTCTGAAGCGCGGGATCGACCGTTGAAGAACTGAAAGGCAGTCACTGCTGTGGGGGCCGGGAAACCCGGGGAGTGAGGGGCGATCGCGAGCCTGGAAGACTTACTGGCAGCGCATCCCAATCATCTGCGCGGTCTCCAACTTCTCGGCATTGCACTCGCACGGCAGAAGCGGCAGGAGGAGGCGATCACCGTTTACCAGAGGGGGTTGGCGCTTGCACCGGATGACGTTCTGATCAACCGCAACCTCGGCTCCTTACTGGCGGCGGCTGGTCAGCTCGAAGCAGCCATCGTTCATCTCCGGCGAGCTCATGCCAAGCTGCCGGACGATATACCGCTCACGACCTTCCTGGCGCGAACCCTCTCCCGCCACGGAGAGAACGAGGATGCGGAACGGTTGCTGAGGGACACGGTCGCGAAGAACCCGTAAGACGCGGTGGCGCACGCCTATTTCGGCCGGGTCTTGCGTATCACTCGGTGCCAATGATCGTGAGACAGTTTTATGCACCCTAATACCATCCGGCCGACGATGAACCGCCGGCTGCGACCATCGTCTTGGCCGGATTGCGGCGTGCCACGCCGGGATGAACCGCCATTGAACACGACGCCATCGCCTGTTGACTTACGTTCCCCGCACACGCGGGGATGAACCGATCACAGGGAGAGGATGCCGCAGCCGGGCCGGTCGGCGCGCAGAGGGTGCGGACATCCAGGGTTGAAGATGTTATCTTGAGCCGATGATGAGCGCGATCGCGACGACCGTCGGCGGCAACGGGTAACCATGAACACGAAAAACCGTCGGCCGCGATGCGCGCCGTGGTCACTGATCGCTCTTGGCATCATTGCCGCCGGCGTGTGGCTGTTTGCCGTGCTGACCGGCCAGGTTATTGACGACGACGCGTACTGCTTCGATGTCCACCTGATGGCCCTGCTGCATCAGTCGCGTGCGGCCGCCGCGCTGCGGACGCAGGGCTGGCCGGCAGAGATGCTGCGCGATATCACCGCGCTCGGCAGCGTGTTCGGCCTGACGCTGGTGACGTTGGCGGTGATCGGTTTCTTCGTGATCGCCCGGCGGTGGTGTATGGCAGCACTCGTCGGCCTTGGCATCGGCGGCGGCTGGCTCCTCAACACCGTCTTGAAGGATGCCATTGACCGGCCACGTCCCGACATCACACCGCACGCGACCCAGGTGTTCACGGCGAGCTTCCCCAGCAGCCACGCGATGATGTCGGCGATCGTCTATCTCACGCTCGGCGCCTTGATGTCCCAGGCTCTGCCGCAGTGGAGTCTCAAGGCTTATGTCCTTATGGTGGCGATCCTGCTCGTCTTCCTGGTTGGCACGAGCCGCGTCTTGCTGGGCGTGCACTGGCCCTCTGACATCCTCGCGGGCTGGGCCATCGGCGCCGCCTGGGCGCTCGCCTGGTGGCTGGTCGCCGACGCCGTTACCGGCAGGCACCAGCAAGCCGTCGCGTTGAGATCATCGTCGCTCAACCGCGAACTGTGAGGGCAGGCATGCCAACCGACCCCCCGCCGGCGGATCGTCCATTTGAGGGACAGAAGGCGCTGATCGTCGTCAACCGCCGCGGTACCGGCGGCCGGCGCAACCTCGATCGCGCCATTCCCCTGCTCGAGGACGCCGGGTTGGAAGTCTTTGTCACCTACAGTCGTAATCCCGATCGCATTCCGGGCCTCGTGCGCCAACTCGCGCCAGCGGCCGACCTGGTGATCATCGGCGGCGGTGACGGTACGCTGTCTGCTGTCCTGCCGGTCGTGCTTGCCAGCGGCAAGCCTTTGGGCGTTCTGCCGATGGGCAATGCCAATGATCTCGCCCGGTCGCTCAACATTCCCTTCGACCTGTCAGCCGCGGCGGCGATCATCGCGGCCGGCCGACAGCGGCGGATCGATCTTGGCACGGTCAACGGCCGGCCCTTCTTCAACGTTGCGAGCGTCGGCTTATCGGTCGAGATCGCCCGCCGGTTGACGCCGCAGCGCAAGCAGCGCTGGCGCCTGTTGGCCTACCTCGGCTGCGCCTGGGAAGCGTGCCACCGCCAGCGCAGTTTTAACGCGACGATCCGCTGCGGCGGCGAAACCCATACGCTGAAATGCCTGCAGATCAGCATCGGCAACGGCCGCTACTATGGCGGCGGCATGGCGATCGCCGAGGACGCCGCGATCGACGACGGCCGCCTCGACTGCTATGCCATTCCCAGCATTCGCTGGTGGCGCCTTTTGATCTTGGCGCCGGCGCTCAGGCGCGGCGCCCATCAACCCCTGCCTGATGTTCTGTCACTGCACGGCGATGCGATTGACATCGAGACCGATCGGCCGATGCGCGTCAACGTTGACGGCGAGATGGTGGAGACGACGCCCGCGCGCTTCGGGATCCTGCCGCGCGCGCTCGCCGTTTTCGCGCCTTGAGGCGATCGATGCGGCGGGCTCAGAGAATGCCGCGGCCGCGATAGTGGCCCGACGCCGCCCTAACTCGTGTTCGGGGTGCCGGCGCCGATGAGATGGCGCATCAGGAGGCCGAGATTGTGGCCGGCGACGCTGCGGATCAATCACGGCCTGGGCTCAGCAGTTCCCGCAGCTTCGACCACCGCCGTCTTGTCTGCTTCCCCTTCACCGCGACCGCCATCGCCTTATGCAAGGCGCGCGGCGAGCAAGGCTCGCGCCGCAACTTGCAACGGCGCGTCTCAACCACTCCGCTATAGAGCGCCGGGTATAGAGCGCCGGGGCCACGTGGATGACATTGCTTCGGCGGCACGGCCTGCTAGGACATCCAGTGCGCTTTGCCGCACGATATCTAACTTTGCAAAAATAAAGTTGACTTTATATCATCCTCGCAGTATGCAGGAGGTCGTGGTTCGTTGATGGTCGATAAGAGCAAGTTCTACAGCGTTTCCGAGCTGGCCCAGGAATTCTCGCTCACCCCGCAGGCGCTGCGGTTCTACGAGGAGAAGGGTCTGCTAAAACCGGCACGCTCCGGTCGTTCCAGGGTCTACACCTACCGCGACCGCGCGCGGGTGTTGCTGATCCAGAGGCTGCAGCGACTGGGCTTTTCGCTGGAGGACATCGGCGAGTATTTGGGCTTGTACGGCTCGGGGGGTGGGCAGTTCGCCTATGGCCTGGAGAAGATCCAGGCCCGTCTGGCCGATCTGCGGCGCTTGCGCGACGAGATCGACACCACCATCGGCGAGCTGCAGAGCCTCGAACAGGAGGCGCTCGAAAAGCTGGCCGCCACCGAACAGCAATGGGAGGTGGCCGAAAAGGAATAAATCGGGAGGATTTTATGACTGAAGCGGTCATTGCCGGATACCTGCGCTCCCCCTTTACGTTCGCCGGCAAGGGTGAACTTTCCGCCCATCGCCCGGACAACCTGGCAGCACAGGTTCTGCGCGCCCTGCTTCAGCGCACCGGTGTCACCCCTGCCGACATCGAGGATCTGATCCTCGGTTGCGCCTTTCCCGAAGGTGAGCAGGGCCTCAACCTCGGCCGCGTCGTCGGCAATCTCGCCGGCCTGCCTGCATCGGTGGCGGGCATGACCGTCAACCGCTGGTGCGGCTCCTCCATGCAGGCCATCCAGATCGCCGCCGGTGCCATCGCCACCGGCGCCGGCGAGGTCTTCGTCTGCGGCGGCGTCGAGTCGATGAGCCGGGTGCCGATGCCGGGGCTGAACTGCCTGCCGCCGCCCCAATGGACCGACGAGACACGCTCCGCCTACCTCAACATGGGGATGACCGCCGAGATTGTAGCCGAGCGCTACGGCATCGCGCGCACCCGCCAGGATGCCTATGCTGCGCGTAGCCAGACCCGCGCCGCCGAGGCCCAGGAAGCCGGCCGTTTTGCTGATGAGATTATTGCCATCGGCGAGGTCAAGCGCGACGGCTGCGTGCGCGCCGGCACCACTGCCGAAAAGCTCGCCACCCTGACGACGTTGTTTAAGGAGAACGGCACCGTCTCGGCCGGCAATTCCTCGCCGCTGACCGACGGCGCCGCGATGACGCTGGTGTGCTCGGCCGAGTATGCGCGCCGGCATGGTCAGCCGGTGCTCGCCCGCATCCGCGCGTTCGCGGTGTCGGGCTGCGCGCCCGAGGTGATGGGAATCGGCCCGGTCGAAGCCAGCCGCAAGGCCCTGAAGCGGGCCGGCATCGCCGCCACCGATCTCGACGTCATCGAGATGAACGAAGCCTTCGCCGCCCAGGTTCTGGCCTGCTGCGACCAGCTGGGCGTGGAGCCCGAACGCATCAACCGCGACGGCGGCGCCATCGCCGTCGGCCACCCACTTGGAGCCACCGGCGCGCGGCTCGTTGGCAAGGCGTCGCTGCTGCTCAAGCGCGATGGCGGCCGTTGGGCGCTGGCAACCCAGTGCATCGGCGGCGGCCAGGGCATCGCCATGGTTCTGGAGGCGGCGTGATGGAGTCTTCCATGGAAACGATCGACACCGTCGCAGTGATCGGCGCCGGTGTCATGGGCTCTGGCATCGCCCCCATCGCCGAAGCGACCATCAGTGAGATGGAGCGAGAAGGCGTTATGGAACTGGCTGCCACCAAGGCCACCGCCCAGCGCATCGCCCATATGCTCAAGACCGGCAAACCGCTCAAGAATTAAGGAAACGCCATGCCCAGTTATCGCGCTCCCGTCGACGACATGCTCTTTCTGCTTCGAGACGTGTTCGACACTCCAACCCGCTTTGCCAATTTGCCTGGCTGCGCCGATGCCACAGACGATCTGATCGCAGCCATCCTGGAAGAGGCAGGCAAGTTCTGCGAGAACGAACTGTCGCCTATCAACCGCATCGGCGACGAGACCGGCACACGCTTCGAAGCCGGCGAGGTTACCACCGCGCCAGGCTTGCGCGAAGCGTACGCGAATTTTGTCGCGGGCGGCTGGCCGGCCTTGTCGCTGCCGCCCGAACATGGCGGCCAAGGGCTGCCTAAGACCCTGCAATTCCTGGTCGACGAGATGATCGCCGGCGCCAACATGTCCTTCGGCCTGTTTCCCGGCCTGACCCGCGGCGCGGTCGAGGCGATCGAGGCCCACGCTTCGCCGGAGCTAAAGGCCATCTGGCTGCCGCGCATGGTCTCCGGCGAGTGGACTGGGGCCATGGATCTCACCGAGCCCCAGGCCGGCAGTGATCTCGGCGTGGTCCGTACCAAGGCCGAACCGCTCGGCGACGGACGCTACGCCATCACCGGCACCAAGATCTTCATCACCGCCGGTGATCACGACTTGGCCTCCAACATCATCCATCTGGTGCTGGTCCGGCTACCGGATGCCGCGCCCGGCACCAAGGGCATCAGCTTGGTCCTGGTGCCCAAGCGTCTGCTGGACGAGTCCGGCGAACTCGGCGAGCACAATCACGTCACGTGCGGCTCCATCGAGCACAAGATGGGCATCAAAGCCTCGCCGACCTGCGTGATGAATTTCGATGGCGCCACCGGCTGGCTGTTGGGCGAACCGGGCAGGGGCCTCGCCGCCATGTTCACGATGATGAACGCGGAACGGCTGATGGTGGGTGTCCAGGGAATCGGCATCGCCGAGGCCGCCTATCAGGGTGCAGCAGCCTACGCCAAAGAGCGTATCCAGGGCCGTGATCTCGAAACGGGCGGGCCAGCTCATATTGTCGCCCATCCCGATGTGCGGCGCAATTTGCTGACGGCGCGGGCCTGGGCCGAAGGTATGCGGGCCCTGGCGGTGTGGACCGCCCTGCAGCTGGACACCTCATTGCACCACCCCGATCCGGCCGAGCGCAAGCGGGCCGACGGGCTGGTGGCGCTGATCACTCCGGTGATCAAAGCCGCCAGCACCGACCTCGGGCTGGAGGCCGCCATAGCGGCGCAGCAGGTGTTCGGCGGCCACGGCTACATCCGCGAATGGGGCATGGAGCAGTTGGTGCGCGACGTGCGCATTGCCCAGCTCTATGAGGGCACCAACGGCATTCAGGCGATGGATCTGGTGGGACGCAAGCTGCAGCAGGAGGGCGGCGCTTTGCCCCGAGCCTTCTTCGCCATGATCGAGGCCACTCTTTCAACCATTGCTAATGAGCCGGAACTTGCGTTCTGCCGCGATGGCTTGGCGCGCCTGCTGGGTCATGCACGCCACACCACCGAGTCCCTGATGGCGATGGCGAAAGCAGACCCCCATGCCGCCGGCGCCGGTGCCACCGATTTTCTGCGGCTGCTCGCGCTCACCGGTCAGGGCTGGATGTGGACCGAGATGGTCAAGGCCGCGCGGAAGCGGCCAGAGAATGATCCCCTGCGGGCGATCAAGCCGGCACTGGCCGCGTTTTTCTTCGCTCGTCTTGCCCCTCAGGCCGAAGCCTTGGCGGCAAGCGTCCTGGCGGGAAGCCGGCCGGTGATGGGCCTGCCCGCCGATCTGTTTTAAAGACACACAACAAATCACCAAGGGAGAGACCGCCATGCGTGGAATGATGATGGATGCACCGCTGTTGATTCCGACCATCTTGGAATACGCGGCCAAGTTTCACGGCGGCACCGAGGTCGTGTCGCGCACCGAGGACGGCGGCCTTCACCGCTCCACCTATGCCGAGATCGCCAAGCGGGCCCGCAAGCTGGCCAATGCCTTGTCGGCGCTGGGCCTTAGGCCCGGCGACCGCGTCGGTACTCTGGCCTGGAACGACCATCGCCATTTCGAGCTCTACTACGCCGTGCCTGGTACGGGTTTGATCTGCCACACCGTCAATCCGCGGCTGTTTCCCGACCAGATTCAATTCATCATCGACGACGCCGAGGACCGTTATGTCTTCGTCGACCCATCCTTCGTCACGCTGCTCGCCGGCATCGCCGCCAGGCTGCCCAAGGTGCGTGGCTTCGTCGTCATGACCGACCGCGCTCACATGCCGGCCATCCCCCTTCCCAACGTGTTGTGCTACGAGGAACTGATCGCCAACCAGCCGGATACCTTCGACTGGCCGGTGCTGGACGAGAACACCGCGTCCGGCCTGTGCTACACCTCGGGCACCACCGGCAACCCCAAGGGCGTGCTCTATTCCCATCGCTCCACGCTGCTGCATGCCATGGCCGCCAACCGGGCCGACGTTTTGGGCTTTTCGGTCCGTGATGTCGTGATGCCGGTGGTGCCGATGTTCCACGTCAATTCCTGGGGCGTTCCCTATTGCGTGGCGATGACCGGTGCCAAAGTGGTGTTCCCTGGAGGCAAGCTGGACGGCGCCAGCCTGCTGGAATTGATCAACGGCGAGGGCGTCACCTTCACCGCCGGCGTGCCGACCGTTTGGTTGGCGCTCCTCGATCATGTTGACGTTGCCAAGGCAAGCCTCGCGCCCCTTGACCGGGTGATGGTTGGCGGTTCGGCCTGCCCGGCCAGCATGATAGAGCGCTTCGCGGCCAGGGGTGTCAGGGTCATCCATGCCTGGGGCATGACGGAAACCAGCCCGATTGCCGCCACCAGCGTCCTCGCTCCCCAGCACGATCGTCTTTCCGCTGCTGAGCAGATGGCTCTGCGCATCAAACAAGGCCGTCCTCCTTACGGCGCCGATATGCGCATCGTCGACGCTGACGGCGCGGTGCAGCCCTGGGACGGCAAGACTTCGGGCACCCTCGAAGTGCGCGGTGCCTGGATCTGCGCCGGCTATTTCAACAATGCCGACCGCTTCAACTTCTCTGCCGACGGCTGGTTCGCCACCGGTGACGTTTGCACCATCACCGCGGACGGCTTCATGGAAATCGTCGATCGCACCAAGGACATGATCAAGTCGGGCGGCGAGTGGATCAGTTCGATCGCGTTGGAGAACATCGCCATCGCCCATCCCGCCGTGCGCGAGGTCGCCGCCATCGCCCGGGCCGACGAGAAATGGGGCGAACGGCCGCGTCTGGTGATCGCGCTGAAGAAAGGAGCGGAGCTGACCGCCGAGGAGATGCGCCGCTATCTCGAACCGCAGCTGGCAAAGTGGTGCATCCCCGACGACATCGTCATCGTCAACGACCTGCCCCACACCGCCACCGGCAAGCTGCTCAAGATGGAACTTCGCCGCCTCTACGGGAGCGAGAGCGTCCCCGGCGCCCTGAAGTTGTAATCGAAGTTCGAACAAGCACGTGCCATGAAACTCCTTGTCGCAATGAAAAGGGTCATCGAATACACCGTCAAGATTGGGGGAAGTCCGCCGGCTCCGGCTCCGGCTCCGGCTCCGGCTCCGGCGTCAAGACGTCGAACGTTACGTGTTCCATGAACCCGTTCGACGAGGTCTCGGTGGAGGAGGCGGCGCTGGCACTCGCGCTCCTCGCCGGCCCGCTGCCGGCGGCGAGCGGGGGATCTGGCAGCGGCGATTCTGGGAACACGCCATCCGCGACGATGCTGACGACGCGGCCCATGGCGATGAGGTGCATTTCAACCCGCTCAAGCACGGCCTGGTCGCCGAACCGTCCGCATGGCCGCATTCGACATTCAAGGCGTGCGTGCGTTGCCCGCGGGCTCTACCCGCCCGATTGGACCGGTGCGGGGGTGAGCGATATACAGGCCGGCGAACCCGGCGGATAGAATCGTCCGTCGGAATACGCTACGCTAATCCGAGCTACGCGGGGTGTAACGCCTACGCGGGCTGCAAAGAAAGCGGGGAAAGAGCCGATGACGCCGCCCGGATCGGAACGAAATGGCGGCCCGACAGGGGACATCCAGGATCGGGCTCGCTCGTTCGGGGCGCTCCATGGCAGCGCCCTAGGGCCGCGGAACGTTCGGCTTCGTTTGGCAAAGATAACAGAGCTTGTCCCCTTGGAAGGGGACTCATTGCTCGATATCGGCTGCGGCAACGGAGCCTATACGTGTGCGATGGCTCCGGGTTTCCGACGCGTGGACGCCATCGATGTTGAGCCGGAGCGCCTTGAAGTCTTTCGATCGAATAATAAGTCTTCGGTTATACGCGTTCATCACATGTCCGCAGACCGGATGGAATTTGCGGATAGCAGCTTTGATGCGATCACGGCAATTGAAGTCCTTGAGCACGTCGTCGATACCGCAGGCGTTCTTCGCGAAGTGTTCAGAACGTTGAAACCAGGGGGGTGGTTTGCTCTGACAACTCCCAACAAGCTTTGGCCGTTGGAGCAGCACGGCTATCGGTTGGGATCGCGCTGGCTGCCAGGATGAACGTTTCCCGGTCTCGTCTGGCTTCCGCCGATGCACCGCCGCCTGTCCGATGCGGACGCGTTCACCGTTGGCCAACTGAAGAATCTCCTTCGCGGCTGCGGGCTGGATCCCATTGGCGAACGATACCTGTTTCCCCCGCTGGATAGGTTCAGGGACGGACATTTCCTTCATGGCCTGATGAGCGGCTTGGAGAAATCTCTATTTCGCTCGTTTTCGCAGACACTTGTTCTCGTTGCCAGGAGGCGCGTAGCGCGCAGCAACCATTAGGCTTCGGTTGGTCGTTCGGCCCACGGGGTGCCTCGGACGACGACGGTGTTGGCGAAGACCAGGAGTTTGCGGGCGCAGGTGACCAGCTCGTAGGGCGGATTAGCTTTAGCGTAATCCGCCGCATGCGATCGTGCCGCATCCACCCATCCGGCGGATTGGGGGCGTTGCCGTCATTCGCCCCTGCGCAGGCTACGTTGCCTCGCGCCGACGCGTCCGATCAGCGCTCGTAAAGGCCCGTCAGTGTCGCCTTGGCGAACGCTTGCTGTTCGGCGGCGCGCTCGACATCGCGGCAGTGGGCGGCTTCGGCGAGCTTCAGGCTGGCGACGCCCAGCGCAAACAGCCGGAAGTGATAGTGGTGTGGCCCATGTCCCTTGGGCGGGCAGGGGCCGCCGTAGCCGGGCCGCTTGAAGTCGCTGATCGCCTGGCGGACCGCACCGGCGCGGGCGTTGCGCGGGAAGCCGGCGTCCAGATGGCTTTTCTCGGCCCCAAGATCGAAGATCGCCCAATGATACCAGGTGCCCGCCGGCGCATCGGGATCGCTGCAGACGAGCGCGAAGCTGCGCGTGCCGGCCGGAGCGCCGGTCCAGGCCAGCGGCGGCGATAGGTCCTTGCCCTCGCAGGTATAGAACGCCGGGATCCGTTCGCCGTGCTTGAACGCCGGGCTGGTCAATGTCAGCGTCATCGCGTCCTCCTTCCTTCGTCCCTCGCGTTGTCCCGGTCGGCGGCCGGGATATTCCCCACTCCGAGCTTGACCAACCGGCGCCGCCTCCGCAAGCTGCCTTGAGCCAGGAGGCGCGGGAATGACCATAGCCGACCCTGTCGAGCTGATGCCCGATACGCCGGCACGCGCAACGGCGCATCAACGCCTGCTCGACGAGATCGCGGCCGAAGCGGTGGCGACCGCGAGCTGGACGGGCCGCGAACACTTTTCCGCAGTGGTGATGGCGGCGCTGGCCAAGGTCCGGCGCGATGCCTTCGTCCCGCGTGTCGAATGGCCCTTCGCGTACGACAACCGGCCGCTTGGGATCGGCCATGGCCAGACCATTTCCCAGCCCTATATCGTCGCCTTGATGACGGATTTGCTTGATTTGACGGCGGACCACCGCGTGCTCGAAATCGGCACCGGCTGTGGCTATCAGGCGGCGGTGCTGGCACTGATCGCGGGATCGGTCTACACGATCGAGGTCGTGCCCGGGCTTGCCGCCGCCGCGCAGCAGCGGCTCGCGGGGCTGGGCTACGAAAACGTCGCGACGCGTGCCGGCGACGGCTGGCGCGGCTGGCCGGAGGCGCAGCCGTTCGATGCCATCATCGTCACCGCGGCGCCGACCGAGGTGCCGGCCGCGCTCGTGGCGCAGCTGAAGCCTGGCGGTCGCCTCGTCATCCCGATCGGCCCCCGCTACGACACGCAAACGCTCTACCGATGCGTCAAGCGCGCCGACGGCACACTGGCGATGGAGGAGAAGCTGCCGGTCGCGTTCGTGCCGATGATCCGGCCGAGCTGACGCTGGCGCATCCGGGCGCGGGCACGAACACCATGCATCCGTTCGCGAATAGGCCGCTTACCCCGCTGCAAAGCTCGTCCGCACGCGTGATTGCCGTGCTCGGGCCGACCAACACCGGCAAGACCTACCTCGCCATGGAGCGGATGCTGGGGTTCCGAACGGGCATGATCGGCTTTCCCTTGCGCCTGCTGGCACGCGAGAACTATGACCGCGCGGTGCAGATCAAGGGCGCCGATGCGGTCGCCCTGATCACCGGCGAGGAGAAGATCTGCCCGCCCGGCGCGCGCTATCTCCTGTGCACGGTCGAGTCGATGCCGGTTTCGCGCGACGTCGCCTTTCTCGCCGTCGACGAGATCCAGATGTGCGCCGACCCCGAGCGCGGCCACATCTTCACCGATCGCCTCCTGCATGCCCGCGGCGGCGAGGAGACCATGTTCATGGGCGCGGAGACGATCCGCCCGCTCCTGCGCCGGCTGTTGCCGGAGATCGAGATCGTCGAACGGCCGCGCTTCTCCAGCCTCGCTTCGGCCGGTACGGCGAAGCTCTCGCGGCTGCCGCCGCGCTCGGCGATCGTCGCCTTCAGTGCCGCCGACGTTTACGCGATTGCCGAGCTGATCCGCCGCGAGCGGGGCGGCACCGCGATCGTGCTGGGTGCGTTGAGCCCGCGCACGCGCAATGCCCAGGTCGCGCTCTATCAGGCCGGCGATGTCGACTACCTGGTCGCGACGGATGCGATCGGCATGGGCCTCAACATGCTGATCGATCACGTTGCTTTTGCCGCGACCCGCAAGTTCGACGGCCGCACCGCGCACCAGCTTAACGCTGCCGAACTGGCACAGATCGCAGGCCGTGCCGGCCGCTACACCCGCGACGGAACCTTCGGCACCACCGGCGGCATCGGAGCGCTCGACCCAGAGACGACGGAGCGGATCGAGAACCACCGCTTCGAGCCGCTGCAGGCGCTGTTCTGGCGGTCGAGCGCACTGTCGTTCCGCTCGCTTGCGGCCCTTAAGCAGAGCCTGACGCAGCCGCCGCAGCGGCCGGGCCTGGTGCGGGCGCGCACGGCCGATGACGAGTTCGTGCTGGCGGCCCTCGCACGCGACCCCGAGATATGCGCGCTCGCCCACGGTGACCAGGCCGTGCGGCTATTGTGGGAGGTTTGCCAGATCCCCGATTTCGGCAAGGTCGCGAGCGATGCGCACGCGCGGCTCGTCGGCCAGATCTATCGCTCGCTGGCGGCGCCGCCCGGCCGGCTGCCGACCGACTGGGTCGCCCGCCAGGTCGAGCGGATCAACCGCACCGACGGCGATCTCGAGACTTTGATGCAACGCATCGCCAATATCCGCATCTGGACCTACGTCGCGCAACGGCCGGACTGGCTCGTTGATGCCGCCCATTGGCAGGAGCGCACGCGCGCCATCGAGGACGGCCTGTCCGATGCCCTGCACGAGCGGCTGGTACAGCGGTTCGTCGATCGCCGCACGGCCTCCCTTTACGGCCGGCTCAAGGACGAGCGGACGCTGTTCGCGAGCGTGACGGCGGCGGACGACGTGCTGGTCGAGGGGCATTTCGTCGGCACGCTGGCGGGCTTTCGGTTCGCAGCCGACCAAAGTGTGGGCGGCGCGGCCGGCAACGCCCGGCGTGTCGTCAATGCTGCCGCGCTGAAGGCGCTGCGCTGCGAGATCGCTGCCCGCGTCCGCCGCCTGGAAGACGCCGATGATGCGGCGTTTACGCTCGATGGCAGCGGCCTGATCCACTGGCAGGACGCAGCCGTCGGCCGCCTGGTGGCGGGCGCCGATATCCTCAAGCCGCGTGCGCTGCCGCTGACGAGCGAGCTTCTGGCGCCGGCCGATCGCGAGCGGCTGCGCCGCCGCCTCGATGGCTTCGTCAGCAACCAGATCCGCCATGCGCTCGCACCCTTATTCGATGCGCGGCCGGAAGCGCACTCGGCGGCGGTGCGCGGGCTCCTGTATCAGCTCGGCGAGTCCTTAGGCTCGATCCCGAAACGCGCGGTCGCGGCCCAACTGCGTGCGCTCACCGGCGCCGACCGCCAAGCGCTCAAGGCTCTCGGGCTGCAGATCGGCGGTGTCTGCGTCTTTTTCCCGGCGCTAATGAAGCCGCGCGCACTCACGATGCGGGCGCTCGCGTGGTCGGTGTTCGTCGGCCGGCCGCCGCCGGTGGCGCCCGAGCGGACCTCGGTGCCGGTCACCACGGCGGACGATTGGCCGCTCGCGGAAGCTCTCGGCTACCTGCGGCTGGGGCCGCGCGCGGTCCGCATCGATATTTGCGAGCGGCTGTTCTTCAGGGCGCGTGCGCTGGCACGGACGGGGGCAGCGTTCGCGCCGGGCACGCTCAGCGCCGTTGCCGGCTGCACCGCGGTGGAACTGCCGGCCGTCCTGGCCGCGCTTGGCTGCCGCATCGTGCACCGCGAGGGCGGCGTGCACCTCCTGATGCCGCCGCGGGGCAACCGCAAACCGCCGGGATCGCGTTGCGTCGGCGAGCGGACCGCAGCCGATTCCCCGTTCGCGCGCCTCCGGCAAACGGTCGCAGCGCAATGACCGAGCCATGCATGCGGCTCGATAAGTGGCTGTGGGTCGCCCGCTTCGCGAAAACCCGCACGCTCGCGACGGCGCTGTGCACGGAAGGCCGGATGCGGATCAACGGCCGGCCGACCACCAAGGCGCACGCGCCGGTCAAACCAGGCGATGTGCTGGTCTTTGCCCACCCGTCCGGCGTCCGCTCAATCCAAATTGTCGCCTGCGCGCCGCGTCGCCTGGGCGCTGCCGCGGCGCGACTCCTCTACTTCGACCTCGCCGAAGCCCTTCCTGCAAAGGCGGAAAATGGCTGGGGTTGAGCGCCGGCCGAAGGGTGTGCTACGAAACGATGAGAGATGCTCGATCGTCTGCTTGCCCTGTTTGGCGATCTCCGGCCGCCGCAGCCGGAGGCGAGCGGTGCGCAGGCAGTGCTGCGGTCGGCAGCAGCGTTGATGGTCCTCGCAGCGGAACTCGACGGCCAGTTCGGACATCAGGAACGGGAAACCGTGCTGAGGATTCTCAGCAGCAATTATGGCCTGCCGAGCGCCGACGGCGAACGCCTCGTTGCGGAGGCGGGGGAGATGGTGGCTGCCTCGACCGACCTGTTCAGCCTGACCCGCGACATCAGCGCTGAAGTGGCTTTCGAGAATCGCGGCGAGATCGTCGAGATGCTGTGGGAGGTCGCCTACGCCGACGGCACGCTGCACGACTATGAGGCGAATCTGGTCCGGCGCGTGGCCGGGCTGTTGCATGTGAGCGATCAAGAGAGCGGCGCCGCGCGCCGCAGGGTGCTTGAGCGTCGGCAGGCGGGGCCGTCCGTTCCCGAGTAGAGGGCCGCTGTCGGGCCACCCGTTCTGCTTACGGAGAGGATCGATGACTTACATCGTCACGGAAAACTGCATAAAGTGCAAGTACATGGACTGCGTCGAGGTGTGTCCCGTCGACTGTTTCTATGAAGGCGAGAACATGCTGGTGATCCACCCCGACGAGTGCATCGACTGCGGCGTGTGCGAACCGGAATGCCCGGCCGATGCCATCGTTCCCGATACCGAACCAAACCTGGAGAAGTGGCTCACCCTCAACACGGAACTGGCCAAGACGTGGCCCAACATCACGCGCAAGGGAACACCGCCCGCAGACGCCGACGAATGGAACGGCAAGCCGGGCAAGGAGGGGCTGTTGAGTCGCAACCCTGGCGGACAGTAGGCGGCTCCGGCACCGGCCGGTGGCCGCGTTCGGCCGGCGCGTCGACCTTCACCTTTGCACGTGCGCGCCTTTGATCGCGACTCAATAGCGCGAATGGGACGTGTACGAGCGCCGTCATCGATGCTATACTACAACATGCTGATCTATGGATCTCCACCGCGGTCCTCGTCAGGAGGGACGAGACCGCGCCAGCACCGAGTGGGGAACGCAACCTTATCACGTTGAGAGTTCGTCGTCTCGTCAACCTGCTCCGTCGCCACGCTGAAGGGAAGGAGGAGTGCTGTGTATACGAGCAGAGAGAGAGATGTTCGACTTGAGCGAGCGGAGAGAGAACAAGATAAATGCGGGAAGAGCAAGTCTTCGGAACGGGTGATTATGTCGTCTATCCGACCCACGGCGTCGGAAAGGTCATTGGCGTCGAGATGCGCGAGATTGCCGGTCAGGAGCTCGAACTGTTCGTCATCAGCTTTGATCGCGATCGCATGACGCTGAGGGTTCCGGTTGGCAAGGTGGGCCACGCCGGGCTGCGGCGGCTCAGCACGCGCAAAGTGATGGAGGCCGCCCTGATCAAGCTCAAGGGCCGCGCGCGCATCAAGAAGACAATGTGGAGCCGACGGGCGCAGGAGTACGAATCGAAGATCAATTCCGGCGATCCGGTCTCGATTGCCGAGGTCGTGCGGGATCTGCACCCGAACGTCGGCCAGCCTGATCAGTCGTTCAGCGAGCGACAGATCTACGAAGCCGCGTTCGACCGGTTGGCATGCGAGTTTGCCGCGCTTGAAAGCATCGACAAGCAGACAGCGACGGACAAACTCGAGGAGATGCTGACCGCGGCCTGAGGAAGTTGGGGGTGCAATGGCTGGCTTTTGCCGCTGAACCCGGGGGCGGCGATGCAGGGCGCTGATCGCGGCGATGCCTTGTTCGCCCGCCTGCCGGCCGGACGCACGACATGGGCGGTCGGTGCCATTTTCGCCGACCGCCCCCGTCTTGCCGCGCTCCACATGCTCCTCGCCGGGCAGATCGCGCCGGCAGATAACCTTGTCTATCTGGGCAACATTCTGGGCGGCGGCCGCGATGTTCTGGGGACGGTGCGCGAACTGCTCGTGTTCCGCTGCCGGCTGCTGGCGGATCGCTGCGCCGACGGTGCCGGCGCGATCGTGTTCGTGCGCGGCAGTCAGGAACATATGTGGCTCAAGCTGTTGCAGCTGCATCTCGCCGGCAACCCGCGCGAGGTGCTGGAGTGGATGCTGGCCCAGGGCGTCGGCACAACGCTGGAAGCCTACGGCGGTCGTGTCCACGAAGCGCGGGTCGCCGCCAACGGCGGCGCGCTGCCGCTGTCCCGCTACACCAGCCGTCTGCGCGTCGCGATGCAGGCGCACGACGGCCATCAGCATTTGCTGAGCGCGCTCAAGCGGGCCGCCTACGCGGCCGACAACAGCCTTTTGTTCGTGAGCGCGGGGCTCGATCCGGATCTGCCGCTGGCCAGCCAGGACGACAACTTCTGGTGGAATGAAGCGGGATTCAACCGGCTCGATGCACCCTATGCCGGCTTCGCGCGGGTCGTTCGCGGGTTCGACGGCCGCCACGGCGGCGTCACCGAAACGCCGGTCGCGGTGACGCTCGACGGCGGTTGCGGCTTCGGCGGCCGGCTCGTCGCCGGCGCCTTTGATGCGGCCGGCGCCCTTGTCGATCGCATCGAAGTCTGATTGCCCGTCCGGCAATGCCAATCTTCAAGATCGTTTCCGGCGCCCAGACCGGCGTCGACCGGGCCGCACTCGATGTCGCGCTTGACCTCGGGTTTGCCTGCGGCGGCTGGGTGCCGCGCGGCCGGCTGGCGGAAGACGGCTCGGTGCCGCACCGCTACCCGGTGCGCGAGACGCAGAGCCGCGGCTACGCCCACCGCACGGTCCGCAACGTCCAGGACTCGGACGCGACGCTGATCCTCACCCGCGGCGCGCCGACCGGCGGCACCGCCCTCACGCAGCGTCACGCGCACGAAGCGCGCCGGCCGTGCCTCGTGGTCGACCTCACGGCGGACGTCTCGCCTTTAGCTGTGCACGCTTGGCTGCGGGAGCGGCGGGTTCGGGTCTTGAACGTCGCCGGGCCGCGGGAGAGCAACGCCCCCGGCATCTATGGCGAGGCGGCGCAGTTTCTGCGCGCACTGCTGACGCTGGCTGACTGACGTTTACGCGCCGGGGGCGCGGCCCGAGACACCGGCCTGGGCGAAGCTCGCCATGCCGGTATGGCAGGCGAGCGCCGCTCTCAACAAGCCGACCGCCAGCACCGCGCCGCTTGCCTCGCCCAGCCGCAAACCGAGATCGAGCAACGGGGCGAGCTTGAGCCGCGCCAGCAGCAGGCGGTGCCCCGGCTCCGCCGAGACG
>JBATPX010000127.1:0-72712 GCA_049291695.1 Defluviicoccus sp. | reverse complement strand
CGGCTGCGGCAGCAGCCGGCGCTGCTGTCGGCGGTGCCGGGGCTTCCGGCGCTGCGGGACGGGCGGCAGGTGCCGCGAGAGCCTCTGCGCCTTCGCCTTCCAGCAACAAGACGGCGATCGGCGTGTTCACGGCGACATGCTCGCTGCCGGCCGAAACAAGGATCCGGCCGACGACACCCTCGTCGACGGCCTCGACCTCCATCGTTGCCTTGTCGGTCTCGATCTCCGCCAGGACATCACCCGACTTGACCGTATCCCCTTCGTTTTTCAGCCATTTTGCCAGCTTGCCTTCGGTCATCGTTGGTGACAGCGCCGGCATGAGCACTTCAACAGGCATGAAAGCCCTCCCGTGGCGGGCGATTTCCCGCCGCCCGCTTTGTTAAGCTTCAATCAGCACGTCCGTGTACAGCTCGGAAGGATCCGGTTCGGGATCGGTCTGCGCGAATTCAGCCGCCTCGTTGACGACCGCCTTCACCTTGCGGTCGATCTCCTTCAAGGCGCCTTCGTCGGAATAGCCGCCGTCCAGGATCAGCGCCCGCAGCCGCTCGATCGGATCGCTGGTCTTGCGGACCTCGCTCACCTCTTCCTTGGTGCGGTACTTCGCCGGGTCGGACATCGAGTGGCCGCGATAGCGGTAGGTCTGCAGCTCCATGACATAAGGCCCCTCGCCGGCGCGCACCTTGGCTGCGACGTCATCGCCCGCTGCCTTGACATCCAAGACGTTCATGCCGTCGACGATTATGCCGGGAATGCCGAAGGCATCGCCGCGGCGGTGGAAATCGGTTTTGGCGGACGCCCGCTCGATCGCCGTCCCCATGGCGTAGCGGTTGTTCTCGATGACGAAGATGATCGGCAGCTTCCACAACGCCGCCATGTTGTAGGCCTCATAAACCTGGCCCTGGTTGGCTGCTCCGTCGCCGTAGTAGCAGTAATTGATGCCGCCATCGCCTGTGTAACGGTGGGCGAAGGCGAGGCCGGCGCCCAAAGGCACGGACGCGCCGACGATGCCGTGGCCGCCGTAGAAGCGTTTCTCGCGGCTGAACATGTGCATCGAGCCGCCCTTGCCCTTGGAATAACCGCCGCGGCGCCCGGTCAGCTCGGCCATCACGCCCTTCGCGTCCATCCCACAGGCGAGCATGTGGCCATGATCGCGGTAGGTCGTGATCACCGTATCGCACTCCGTTGCCGTGGCCTGCAGACCGACGACGACCGCCTCCTGACCGATGTAGAGGTGGCAGAATCCTTGGATCAGTCCCATTCCGTAAAGCTGGCCGGCCTTCTCCTCGAAGCGGCGAATGAGCATCATCTGCTCGTAGTACCCCAACAGCTGCTGCGGCTCGATCGCCTGCGCGGCTGCCGCTTCCGCCTGGGCACCGGCTTCCGCCCCGGCCGTCGGCTTGATTTCCGTCGGCTTGGTTTCCGTCGCCATGGAACGTTCCTTCACGACTGGTAAGAGAGTTGCCCCCGACGCGCGCGGGAGGAGGGTCCGCTCTGCCGAAGCAAGCGCTCCCTGACAGATACTCTCGGAAATTATTGCTGACGCGACTTAATTACAAGCGCCGGGCGGGCGGTTAATGAGGTGGGGCTTCCCGACCTGCCCCTGCGGCAGCGCTCACCGGCGCGCGGTACCGGCGTCGGCACCAGAGCGGGCGGACGTCTCCCGCGGCCCCGTTGGTTCCGTAAAGATGACGATCTCTTCGCGGCTGCCGAAGTTCAGCCGCCGCCGAGCCCATTCATCGAGCATGTCACGATCGAGCCCTTCGGGATGCAACAGGCGCACGCGCTCTTCGTGCATCCTGCGCTCCGTTTCGCTCTCGGCCAAGCTCAGCTGGGCGATCGCGATTTGCTCGCGCAAGACCTTCCACGCCAACAGGCCGCGGTCGCCCTGCACGATATGGTAGGTCATGTAGCCCAGCCCGCACACGCCCACAGCCGGCCAGATCACATGGCGCGCGCGGATCTTCAGCTCATATAAAAAGCCCATCGCCTGCCGCCACCTCGCCGCATGGCGCGCGAGCTGCTCTGCCACTTGCCGACGCCCCGCGCTCTCACCCATGCCGACAAACGCTACCACAACCCTACCACATAATCGAGGAAAAGAAGCGAGGCACCCAATATAATGTGTCCGCGGCGGCGCGCTCGCGACTTGCGACGGCGCCGTCCGGTGAGCGGACCCTTTCAGGCCCGCTCGCGGACGGACTGCGCTACGCCACTGGCACAAACAGGGGCTACATTCTGTTTGTGCCGAAAGTGCACGCGACTCAATACGGTGTGCAGCGACACCCGTGTTCGAGCGTGAATCGCCCGAATGGGTCGCTACACTTAGCGCAGTTGCTTCAGCGCCAGACGGCCGGCGAACCGCGCCGCCGAGCCGAGCTCCTCTTCAATTCGGATCAGCTGATTGTACTTGGCGATCCGGTCCGAGCGGCTGAGAGAGCCGGTCTTGATCTGGCCGGCGTTGGTGGCGACGGCGATATCGGCGATGGTCGAGTCCTCCGTTTCGCCCGAACGGTGCGAGATCACGGCCGTGTAGCGGGCCTTGTGCGCCATCTCGACCGCCTCGAGGGTCTCGCTCAACGAGCCGATCTGGTTGACCTTGACCAGGATCGAATTCGCGATGCCGCGCGCGATGCCGTCCGCAAGCCGCACCGGATTGGTGACGAACAAGTCGTCGCCGACGAGCTGCACCTTGCCGCCCAGCTCCTCGGTCAGCATCTTCCAGCCGTCCCAGTCGTCCTCTGACATGCCGTCCTCGATCGAGACAATCGGGTAGCGGCTGCACAGATCGGCGAGGTAACGGCAGTTGCCGGCCGCATCCAGCTGCTTGCCTTCGCCTGCCAGGATGTATTTACCGTCCTTGAAATACTCGGTCGAGGCGCAGTCGAGCGCCAGCATGACATCGTCGCCCGGTTTGTAACCGGCGGCCGAGATCGCCTTCATGATGAAGCTCAACGCCTCATCGGCGCTCTTGAGGTTCGGCGCGAAGCCGCCTTCGTCACCGACGTTGGTGTTGTGACCGCCGTCTTTCAGGCCCTTCTTCAAGGCCTGGAAGACTTCGGAGCCTATGCGGACGGCGTCCGCCACGGTCGCCGCACCGACCGGCATGATCATGAATTCCTGGATGTCGATCGGGTTGTCGGCATGCGCGCCGCCGTTGACGATGTTCATCATCGGCACCGGCAACAGACGTGCCTGGGTGCCGCCGATGTAGCGGTAGAGCGGCAGATCGGACTCCTCCGCCGCCGCCTTGGCCACGGCCATGCTGACGCCGAGGATCGCGTTCGCGCCCAGCCGCCCCTTGTTGGCGGTGCCGTCGAGATCGATCATCGCCTGGTCGATCTTGATCTGGTCGGTGGCTTCCATGCCCGAGATCGCCTCGAAGATCTCGCCATTGACCGACGCCACCGCCTTCGTCACGCCTTTGCCGCCGTAACGGCTCTTGTCGCCATCCCTGAGCTCGACAGCCTCATGCGCACCCGTTGACGCGCCCGACGGCACCGCCGCACGGCCCATAGCGCCGCTTTCCAGCGTAACATCCACCTCGACCGTCGGATTGCCGCGGCTGTCAAGGATCTCGCGCGCCTTTACATCGATGATTTCGCTCATTACAGAGAAACTCCTCTCCCCTCGGAAAAAATTCGACTTGGTCTCAGCCGCGTTGTTCCACGCGGCGGCACCAGCATAGCCCCACGACCCCTCATTACCCCCTTGCCTCCCGCTGTGGCAAGGGTGCGCGACCGCCCTTGGCAACCGGCCTTCAGCGCGCCACGCCCATCGTCAGCGGCGCGACGAGGAACTTGTGAACCCAATCAGGAAAATTCGATCCGGCGGTGCTCAGCCTCTCCCCTTCAATCACTGCTGAGAGACATCTCTCGCCGCCCAAACCGGAGTTGTCGAAGACGTAGGCGCGATCGGCGCCCCCCAGCGCATCTTCAGCAACGGCAACCGCCGGCAGCGATGCACTCACGCCGACCATCCGGCCAGCGCCGATAGACCTTCCCGTTCTCGATGTAAGTGACGGGCAGGCCTTGTTGCAGGCTAGCTTCCGCCTCGTGCGCCCATGCGCCGCGCGCGAGCGCGACGAGTTCTTCGGCCGTGAGATCGGTGATGCGCTTAGCCATAGCGGACAAGATTACCACACACGTCGGCTGTACGAAACGAGCGCGTCCCTCAAACCGCGACGGGGTGGCGCTTGGCGACGCGGTCGATCTCCATCAGGAGGGTGACCAGTGCCGGCAAGTCCTTTGTCGGGATCATGTTCGGCCCGTCGCTCGGCGCCTTGTCGGGATCGGGGTGAGTCTCGATGAAAACGGCCGCCACGCCGACTGCAACCGCGGCCCGCGCCAGTACCGGCGCGAACTCGCGCTGGCCGCCGGACGCTCCGCCAAGGCCGCCAGGCTGCTGCACCGAGTGCGTGACATCAAAGACAATGGGGCAGCCGGTCCGCGCCATGATCGGCAGCGAGCGCATGTCGCTCACCAGCGTGTTGTAGCCGAAGCTGGCGCCCCGCTCGCACAGCATCACCTGGTCATTGCCGCAGGCGCGGATCTTGTTGACGACGTTCACCATGTCCCAGGGTGCCAGGAACTGCCCCTTCTTGACGTTGATTGGCTTGCCGGTCTCGGCGGCGGCAACGAGCAGATCCGTCTGCCGGCAGAGGAAAGCCGGGATCTGCAGCACATCGACGGCTTCGGCGACCCGCGCACACTGGTCCGGCTCATGCACGTCGGTAATGACAGGCAGGCCCAAGGTTTGCCGGATCTCCTGAAACACCGACAAACCGGCCGCCATGCCGAGGCCGCGCTGCGCCTCCAGGCTGGTGCGGTTCGCCTTGTCGAACGAGGTTTTGTAGATCAGGCCGACGCCCAGCGTGCGGGCCATCTCCTTCAGGGCCTGCGCCGTCTCCAGCGCATGCGCCCGGCTCTCCATCACGCACGGGCCGGCAATGAGCGCCAGCGGCACATCGTTGCCGATGGTAACGCCGTCGACCTGAACGTGCCGCACGTCATGCTTGCCTTGCATCACCCTGCCCTCCTCGCGAAAGCCTGCATCCGGCGCGTCCGAAAGCACCGGCGGCGGTCGCTTCATTTCCAGTGCACCAGCATGCCACCCCGTCGCGGCGGCGTCGACTCAAGGCGCGGTCAGACGAGGCGCGACTGCTCGATCGCCGCGCGGATGAACGAGGCGAACAGCGGATGCGGCTCGAACGGCCGAGACTTGAGCTCGGGGTGGAACTGGACGCCGATAAACCACGGATGATCGGTGACCTCCACCATCTCCGGCAACAGTCCGTCGGGCGACATGCCGGAGAAAACGAGGCCGCAGCGCTCCAGCGTGCCGAGATAGTTGTTGTTGACTTCGTAGCGGTGGCGATGCCGCTCGCTGATCCGGTCGACGCCGAAAATCGCTCGCGCACGCGTGTTCGGCTTCAGCACGCACTCGAACTCGCCAAGGCGCATCGTGCCGCCCAAGTTGCCGCCGGCCTGGCGCCGCTCCAGGGTATGGCCGCGCATCCATTCGGTCATCAGGCCTACGACCGGAGCCGGACAGGGACCGAATTCGGTAGAACCGGCGCCGGGAATGCCGGCGAGATTGCGTGCCGCCTCGACCACCGCCATCTGCATGCCGAAGCAGATGCCGAAGTAGGGGATCTTGGCTTCGCGGGCGTAGCGTGCCGCCTCGATCTTGCCCTGGGCACCGCGCTCGCCGAAGCCGCCGGGGATCAGGATGCCGTCGGCGCTGGCCAGGAGCTCGATGCCACCGCCGTTATCGAACTCTTCGGCATCGATCCAGTCGAGCCTGACGCCAACGTTGTTGGCGATTCCGCCGTGGGTCAAGGCCTCGACCAGCGACTTGTACGCGTCGATCAGGCCGGTGTACTTGCCGACGATCGCGATCGTCACTTCGCCTTCGGGTTTCAGCACCCGGCTGACGATCGCGCGCCAGCCTTCCAGTTGCGGCGGCGGCGGGTTGAGAGCGAAATGGCGGCAAACTTGATCGTCGAGGCCCTGCTCGTGGTACCGCAGCGGCACGGCGTAGATCGTCTGCACATCCTCGGCCGGGATCACCGCCTCGTACCGCACGTTGCAGAACAGCGCGATCTTGCGGCGTGCCCCCTCCGGGAGCGGCCGATCGGCGCGGCAGATCAGGACATCCGGCTGAATGCCGAGGCTCAAGAGCTCCTTCACCGAATGCTGGGTCGGTTTGGTCTTGAGTTCGCCGACGGCACTTAAGTGCGGCACCAGCGTCATGTGGATGTACATCACCCGCTCGCGGCCGAGCTCGTTGCCGATCTGGCGGATAGCCTCCAGGAACGGCAGCCCCTCGATGTCGCCAACGGTGCCGCCGATCTCGCACAGGACGAAATCTTCGTCGGCGAGGTCGCGCTGGATGAACTCCTTGATCGCATCGGTGATGTGCGGAATGACCTGGATGGTCGCGCCGAGGTAGTCGCCGTGCCGCTCGCGGGCGATGACTTCCGAGTAGATCCGCCCCGTGGTCACGCTGTCACTGCGCCGCGCCGGCACGCCGGTGAAGCGCTCGTAGTGCCCGAGGTCGAGGTCAGTCTCCGCACCATCGTCGGTCACGAACACCTCGCCGTGCTGGTAGGGGCTCATGGTGCCGGGATCGACATTAATGTAGGGATCGAACTTACGCAGGCGCACGCGAAAGCCGCTCGCCTGCAGAAGCGCTCCCAGCGCCGCAGCAGTCAGCCCTTTGCCAAGCGAGGAGACCACGCCGCCGGTGATGAAAATGAACCGCGTCATGGGAGCGACGGTATACCAATATCCGTGCGCCGAAGGAACTGTCTCCGGCATGGGCACGCAAACGCTGGGGGCGCCGCGGCGCGCGGCCCGCCGGTCGGTCGTGTCACGGCCACTTCCGTGCGCTCAGCGCGCCAGAGGAGCGGTCGGCTCTGTCGGCTTGTCCGCCGGCACCGACTGCGGCGGCGGCATTTCTTGCAGAATCGATTTCGGCGCCCGCGCGGCACCCGACAGATTCGCCAGCACCAGGCTGGTGAGGATGAACACCGCCGCCAGCACGGCGGTCGTGCGCGTCAACAGGTTGGCGGCACTGCGGCCGGTGAGAAAGCCCCCCATCCCGCCGCCGCCGATGCCCAGGCCGCCGCCTTCGCTGCGCTGCAGCAAAACGACCGCGACGAGGGCAATCGCGACGACGAGATGAATAACCAGGATGACCGTGATCATGACCGCGTCGTTCGTAAGGTTCGCTGTTTACTTCGGCGAGCCTTCCCCGACCGCCATGAAGTCGTCGACTTTCAGCGCGGCGCCGCCGATCAGGCCGCCGTCGATGTCAGGCTGCGCCAACAGCTCGGCGGCGTTCTTCGCGTTCATCGAGCCGCCGTAGAGGATGCGATACTCCTGCGCCGGGGCGGCGCCATATTTGCCGGTGAGCTCGGCGCGGATCATCGCGTGCACCTCTTGCGCCTGCTCGGGCGACGCCGTGCGGCCGGTGCCGATCGCCCACACCGGCTCATACGCGATCACCGTGTTGGCGGACGTCGCCGCATCCGGCAGCGAGCCGTGCAATTGGCGCCGGTTGACATCCAAGGTCTGGCCGGCATCGCGCTCGGCGAGCGTCTCACCAATGCAGATGATGACCTTGAGCCCGGCGGCGAGCCCGGCCGCGGCCTTTGCCTTGACGACCGCATCCGTCTCGCCGTGGTTGGTGCGACGCTCGGAATGGCCGACGATCACATACGAGCAGCCGGCATCCTTGAGCATCCAGGCGCTGGTATCGCCCGTGTGCGCACCCTTTTCCTGCGCGTGGCAGTCCTGGCCACCGACGGTGACACCGCTGCCGGCCGCCGCTTCGACGATCGCGGGGATAAGCACGAACGGGGGGCACATGAGCATGTCGTAGCGCGGCTGGCCCGCGGCCTTGAAACGGCTCGCCACCGCCGATGCCAGGGCGACACCGTCCGCCTTGAGGCAGTTCATCTTCCAATTACCGGCGATCAGTTTCCGTCGCGCCATTGTCTCCTCCTGCAATCTGGGATGATGCGCATCCGCGCAATCTGGGATCATGCGCGTCCGCGCAAACTGGGATGATGCGCATCCGCGGGCGGGCGTCTCTTTAGCACACGCCTCTTGATGGGCCAACCTTTAGCTCCCGTTGTCGGCGACAAGCCATCACCAGCCTGGCATCGGCATCTCTTGCACCAGTTGGCCGCCATTCCTATCATCGGAGGAATTTTCGCAGCCCTCGAAAAACCAACGGGTTCCCTGCAACCCCTTGTCCAGCGGTCCTCATGCTCGAAGCCATTCGCAAACGCGCGTCATCGCTCATCGTCAAGCTGCTGTTCGTGGTCCTGGTGCTCAGCTTCGTGCTGTGGGGCATCGCCGACGTGTTCTCGCCCTCGCGCGGCCGCGATTGGATCGCCAGGGTCGGCGACGTGACGATCTCCGCGCAAGCCTTCGCCGAAGTCTATGAGCGGACGCTGCGCAGCTTCAGCGCCTCGCTCGGTCAGCCGATCGACCGCGAACAGGCGCGCGCGCTGGGGCTGCCGGCCTCGGCGCTCGATCAGCTGATCGGGCAGACCCTGCTCGAACAGGCGGCCGCGGACTTAGGAATCGTCATCGACGATGCACTGGTGCGCGGCGCGATCGTCGCCAACAAGCGCTTTCAGAATCCGATGGGCCAGTTTGACCCCCAGCTGTTTCGCGAGACGTTGAACGTCAATAGCCTGAACGAGGAGCGCTATGTCGCCATTCTGCGCTCCGACTTGGGCCGCGAGCAGCTGATCGGCAGCATCGCCGCCGTTCCCGGCGTGCCGGCACGCACGGCTGATCTGCTGTTCAGCTACCGCGGTGAGCGGCGCACCGCGCGTTTTGTTCTTGTCCCGTTCGCGGCGTTTTCCGATCACGACGTGGGCGCGGCCGACGAAGCGACCCTGCGCGCGCTGCACGAACAACAGAAGGAGCGCTTCACGACGCCGGAGCGGCGCGAGTTAAGCGCGATCATCCTCGCCGCCGAGCAGGTTGCGGCCGACATGGCCATTGCCGATGACGCCGTGCGGACCGCTTTTCAGGAGCGGATCGAGGAGTTCTCGACGCCGGAGCGGCGCAGTTTCCTGCAGATGGTGTTCGACGATCAGGCCGCAGCCAGCGGTGCTGCCGAGCGCTTGGCACAAGGAGCCGATTTCGCTGCGCTGGCCCAGGAACTCTTAAGCGAAAAGGCGGAAGATCTGACGGTTGAAGCCGTCACCAGGGCCGACCTGCCGGCGCCGCTGGCGGATGCCGTCTTCGCCTTGCAGCCGGGCGCGACCAGTGC
This sequence comes from Defluviicoccus sp., assembly GCA_049291695.1. Lineage (GTDB taxonomy): Bacteria > Pseudomonadota > Alphaproteobacteria > Rhodospirillales > Defluviicoccaceae > Defluviicoccus. The sequence goes on along the minus strand of JBATPX010000127.1, from coordinate 63,418 downwards.
GCCGGTCGAAACACCGCTCGGCTGGCACGTCGTGCGGTTGAGCGTGATCGAGCCCGCCCGTGAGGCATCGTTCGCGATGGTGGCGCCGCGGTTGCGCGTCGAGCTTGCGCAGGAGAAGGCGGCTGACGCGTTGATCCGCGTCGCCAACCGGCTCGACGACGTGCTCGGCCGCGGCACCTCGCTTGAAGACGCAGCAGCCGAACTGAACCTCGCCGTGCGTACGATTCCCGCGCTTGACAGCGGCGGCGCCGACGAGAATGGCAAGCCGGTCCCCGATCTGCCGCCGCAGCTGGTGGAAACCGCATTTGCGACGGCGGAGAACGGAACCAGCCTGCTGGTCGAAGCTGCCGACAACACCTATTTCGTCGTCCGCGTCAACGGCGTCCGCCCGAGCGCGATGAAGCCGTTCGAAACCGTGCAGAACGAAGTGGCCCAAGCCTGGCGCGCCGAAAAGCGCGTCGCACTGGCGACGGCGAAGGCAGAGGCATTGGCCGAGCGCGCCCGCCAGGGGCAGCCCTTGGCCGGCCTCGCCGCCGAAGCCGGCCTGACGGAGACCGAGGTGCCGGCCATCGGCCGCGACCGCCAAGCCGATGCCAGCACCTTGCCGCAGGCCTTCGTCAGCGCGCTGTTCGCAGCAAAAACGGGCGAGACATTCGTTGTCCGCGGGCAGCAGGGTTTCCTCGTCGGCCAACTCGGCGACATCCGCGCCGCCGACCCGGCAGCCGATGCGGGCGCGCGCGATCGCGAGAAGCAACGCCTGGCGCAAGCAATGCGCAGCGATCTGGTGCAGCAGTATGTTACCGCACTGCGCCAGCGCTACCCGGTCTCGGTCAACCAGGCAGCGATCGAGAGCCAATTCTGAGGGGAGTGAAGCGGCGCACCATGCAGGTTCAGCCAGACTTCCCGGCGTTCGAAGCCGGTTACCGTGAAGGCGAAGCCCAAGTCGTCTGGACGACGCTTGTCGCCGATCTGGAAACGCCAGTCTCGGCCTTCCTCAAACTCGCCGAGGGCCGACCGAACGCGTTCCTGCTCGAATCGGTCGAGGGCGGCGCCTTTCGCGGCCGCTATTCGTTCATCGGCCTGCGCCCCGACCTGGTCTGGCGCTGCTCGGGCAACAGTGCCGCGATCGGAACCACCGGCGAGGGCGGTAAAACCGAGTTCCGGCCCTGCCCGATTGCGGTGAAGGACGGCGCAATCGCCTCGCTGCGCCACCTGGTTGCCCGCAGCCAAGTGAAGCTGCCGGAGGGACTGCCGCCGATGGCGGTTGGCCTGGTCGGCTATCTCGGCTACGACATGGTCCGCCTGATGGAACGGCTGCCTGATGCCAACCCGGATGTCCTGGTCATCCCGGACGGGGTTCTGTTGCGCCCGACCATCATGGCGGTGTTCGACTCGATCACGGACAAGGTCACCGTGATCACGCCGGTGTGGCCCGATGCCGCGGTTCCGGCCGCTGAAGCGTGGTCGCGGGCGCTCGAACGGCTGGCCGGTTGCGTCGCCGAGTTCGACCGCAGCCTGCCGCACCGCCGCGCGCCGGTACGCGAGTGGCTTCCCCTCGCCGCGCCGGAGTCGAACATCACGCCCGCGGCCTATCGAGGCATGGTCGAGCGGGCGAAGGAGTACATCCTGGCCGGCGACATCTTTCAGGTGGTGCCGTCGCAGCGTTTCCGCGTGCCGTTCGCTCTGCCGCCGTTTGCCCTCTATCGGGCGCTGCGCCGGCTCAATCCGTCCCCGTTCCTGTTCTATTTCGCCTTCGACGGCTATTCCGTGGTCGGCTCCAGCCCGGAGATCATGGTCCGGGTGCGCGACGGCAAGGTCACCATCCGGCCGATCGCCGGGACCAGGCGGCGCGGCGCCGATCCGGCCGAGGACCGGGCGCTCGCGGACGAGTTGCTCGCCGATCCCAAGGAGTGTGCCGAGCACCTGATGCTGCTCGATTTGGGCCGCAACGACGTCGGCCGCGTTGCCGCCGTCGGCAGCGTGCGGGTCACCGAGAAGATGGTGATCGAGCGCTATTCGCACGTGATGCACATCGTCTCGAACGTCGAAGGCAGCCTCGATCCGCGCCGCGATAGCATCGATGCGCTGATCGCGGGCTTTCCAGCCGGCACCGTCTCCGGCGCGCCGAAGGTCCGCGCGATGGAGATCATTGACGAGCTGGAGCCGGAACGGCGCAGCCTTTACGGCGGCTGCATCGGCTACATCGGCGCCAATGGCCAGCTCGATACCTGCATCGCGCTGCGGACCGGCATCGTCAAGGACGGCATTCTGTACGTGCAGGCCGGCGGCGGCGTCGTTGCCGACAGCGATCCGGAGGCCGAATACCAGGAGAGCTGCAACAAGGCCCGCGCGCTGCTGCGCGCGGCGGAGGAAGCGGCCGCCTTTACCTGACGGCTCGCGTCGTTCTCTCAGGCAGCTCTGTCAGGCATCAGGGCCGCGGTAGTCGAAGCCCGCCGCCTCGATCGCGACGCGGATGCGCGCTTCGTCGGCAGGCCCAGCCACAGTGACCCGGCCGAGGGCGAGATCGATCGCAACGTCTGCATCCGGAACCACCTCCTTGATGGCGTTCGTGACCGCGCGCGCGCAACCCTGGCAGGTCATGCCGTCAATACGGTAAGTCGTCGTCATCGGTGTCAGCTCCTCTTTTCCTTACCATCGCGCCCGGCATCGGTGCATCCGTTCACCAGCGCCGTCCCTGCCGCAGCCGCTCCACCTGCTCATCAAGCGGGCTGGCGCCGGAACCACTGCCCGCTCCGCCCGGCCGGTCCTGCTGCCACTCAAGATCGCGCGCCTTCTGTTGCAACGCGCGCCGTTCAAGCTCAAGCCGTAGCCGGCCAGCCTCGTCGACCGAAGGCGAGCCCGGCCGCTGATCCGCCTTCGATTCCGGCCATGACCCCCGCGGGTCGCTCAGACTGCGCGTGATCGCATCCAGCGCATCGAGGCGACCGCGAACGAAGCGGGCGTCGCCCTCGATCCGGTTGCCTTCGAGCGACGCCGGCGCTTGTGGCGGCGGGCTTTCGATCACCTGCCGCGCCGCACGCCCGCCATGGCGGATCGCCTTTTTCGTCACCTTGAGGTCCAGCGGCGGGCGGGACGGCTGGGGTCCCAACATCTCCTCGGTCGGCGAGGCGCGGTCATAGTCCAGGCGGACCGCGGCGACGCCGTCGTCGGCGATCGGCACCGCGCTGCGTTCGGCCGGCGCGCAACTGCTCACCAGCAGCAGGCCAAGAGCCGCAACTGCAGCCCGCGACTTGACGCTGCCGCGCCCTGCCGGCATGTTCCGCTCCGCTCCACACGCACGCGGCCGGCGCCTGCGCGATTGAGGAGCGAACGGATTGCGCTTGCTCATGTTCCTCCTGATCGATAACTACGACAGCTTTACTTACAACCTCTATCATTATCTTGGTGAGCTCGGCGCGGAGACAATCGTTTATCGCAACGACGGCCTCTCGACCGCGGCGGCGCTGGCGCTCGAGCCGCAAGCCATCATCCTCTCGCCGGGGCCGTGCGATCCGGACCGGGCCGGCATTTGCCTGGAGCTGATCGCGCGCGCACCGCACGAGCTGCCCATCCTGGGCGTCTGCCTCGGCCATCAGAGCATCGGCCAGGCGTGCGGCGGCACCGTCATGCGGGCGCCGAAGCCGATGCACGGCAAGATCAGCCGCATCACCCACGACCAACGGGGGGTCTTTGCGGGCCTGCCCAGCCCGTTCGCGGCGACTCGCTACCACTCGCTGATGGTGGCGACGGACGGCCTGCCCGACTGCCTCACGGTCACAGCAACCAGCGAGGATGGCGTCATCCAGGGGCTGCAGCACCGCGATCGGCCGATCTACGGCGTGCAGTTTCACCCCGAAAGCATTGCCACCGAGCACGGGCACGCCCTGCTCAAGAACTTCCTGACCGTCGCCACTGGCCGAGGAGCGCGCGCGTGAGCGAACCCTTGAATGCCCTGAAGCCGCTGCTCGCCAAGGCCGCCGGCGGCCAAACCTTCACGGCCGAAGAGGCCGAGGAAGCGTTTTCGATCATCATGTCCGGTGAAGCGACGCCGGCGCAGATCGGCGCTTTCCTGATGGCGCTGCGAATCCGCGGCGAAACGGTCGACGAGATCACCGGCGCGGTCCGGGTCATGCGAACCAAGGTGCTGCCGGTTCAGGCGCCCGCGGGCGCGATTGATATCGTTGGCACCGGCGGCGATGCGGCCGGCACCTTCAACATCTCGACTGCGGCTGCGCTGGTCGTCGCCGGCGCCGGCGTGCCGGTGGCCAAGCACGGCAACCGGGCGCTGTCGTCGAAGTGCGGCGCCGCGGACGTCCTGGCCGAACTCGGCGTCAACGTCGATGCACCGATCCCGCTGATCGAGCAGGCGATCCGCGAGGCCGGCATAGGCTTCCTGATGGCACCGCGCCATCACAGCGCGATGCGTCACGTTGGCGGGCCGCGAGTCGAGCTCGGCTTCCGCACGATCTTCAACCTCCTGGGCCCGTTGAGCAACCCGGCCGGCGTCAAGCGCCAGTTCTCCGGCGCGTTTGCCCGCGAGTGGATCGAGCCGATGGCGTGCGTGCTCGCCAACCTCGGCAGCGAGCGGGCCTGGGTCGTGCACGGCGCCGACGGCCTCGATGAGCTGACGACGACGGGGCCGTCCTTCGTCGCCGAACTCGATGCCGGGCGCGTACACACCTTCGAGGTCACGCCGGAGGACGCTGGCCTGCGGCGGGCAGCACCGGACGACTTGAAGGGCGGCGACAGCGTCACCAATGCCGCCGCGATGGTGCAGGTCTTGAGCGGGGAATCCGGTCCCTTGCGCGATGTCACGCTGTTCAACGCCGCCGCAGCGCTCATCGTCGCCGGCCGCTGCGACACGCTTAAGGATGGCGTCGCCCTGGCGGCGGACAGCATCGATCGGGGCCGCGCCCGGCAGGCGCTCACGCGGCTGGTGGAGATCGTGGGCCTGCCGGCTGCGGTCGGCACCGACCAGTAGCTCGAACGGAACCCAACCGATGACCGGCATCCTTGCCCGCATTTGCGCCGACCGCCGCGCGGACATAAGTGAGCGCATGCGGGCGCGGCCGTTCGTCGCCGTTGCAGCCGACGCCCGGGCGGCGCCACCCCCGCGCCCGTTCGCCGCAACCTTGCGCGCAGCGGCGGCTGGGGGCTACGGCCTGATCGCCGAGATCAAGAAGGCGTCGCCTTCCGGCGGCCGGATCCGGCCCGATTTCGATCCGCCGGCACTCGCGCGCGCATATGCCGCGGGCGGCGCCGCCTGCCTTTCGGTGCTGACCGAGCCGCGCCATTTCGAAGGCGATGATGCCGATTTGAGCGCCGCGCGCGCCGCGGTCGCGCTGCCGGTGCTGCGCAAGGACTTCATGCTCGATCCCTACCAGGTGGCAGAAGCGCGCGCGCTCGGCGCCGACTGCATCCTCGTCATCCTCGCCGCGGTCGATGACACGGTTGCCCGAGAACTGATGGCCACCGCCGCCGATTTTGCCATGGATGTGCTGACCGAGGTGCACGACGCGGACGAGCTTGAGCGTGCCATCGCGCTCGGCGCACCGCTGATCGGCATCAACAACCGCAACCTCAAGACGCTCGCCGTCGACCTTGCCACGACGGAGGCGTTGGCACCGCTGGTGCCGGCCGATCGGCTGGTGGTGAGCGAGAGCGGGTTTCGCACGCACGACGATCTTGCCCGCATGGCGGCAATCGGCGTCCGCTGCTTCCTCATTGGCGAGGCCCTGATGCGTGAGGCGGACGTCGAGGCGGCGACCCGGCGGCTGCTCGGCCAGGGCTAAGCGCTAAGGCTAGGGGCGGCACCGGCGACGCCTGTCACACGGGCCCGTCGCGAACGATTCGCACCGCGAGCCGAGAGCGAATCGCATCAAGCAGTCGCTCCGCGTCCCCCTTCTCGTAGGGTTTCGCGGGCACCCTCCCCCAGACCGGATCGGGCCAAGCGGCATCTGACCGGAAGCGAGCGATCACGTGCACGTGCAGCTGCGGAACGACGTTGCCCAGTGCGGCGACATTGATCTTGTCCGGCTTGAAGATCTCGGCCATCAGCCCGGAAATCGCCGTGATCTCGGCCATCAGCTGCATCTGCTGCGCTTGTGCGAGCTCGTGAATTTCGCGGATATCGGGCTCCGCCGGCACCAGAATCAGCCACGGAAAGGTAGCGTCGTTCATCAGCAGCAGGCGCGACAAAACGAGCCCGCCGAGCGGGATGGTGTCCTGCCTTAGCCTGGGGTCGAGTTCAAACATTGAAGGGCTTATCCTTCTGTCTTGGCGCCAGGGCGCGGGGCCCGCTCGCAAGACCAGACAACGCGGGCGGCCTCAATCACAGTGTGGCAGGGGCGCCATAGGCAGCGCGGCCTGCGCGGTCACGGCGCTACCAACGTTCCGCGGTTGGCAACTTTGTGTCAATCTTATCCTCTGTACAGTGACGCCGTTCGTTGCAGAGCCCGTCAAGGGCCGGTGAGGGGCGGGTTTGTTTGGCGCAAGAAGCGCACGTCACTTTGGCGTTGGGGAGTCGAAACGTGAGGGAGATGCTTTGAGATGATTCAATCCTGGTTGGAGGAGAGCGAGGCACCGTGGTTGGGCCAAAAGGCCGCAGCCGAGCTCTGCCAGCTCTCCGGTTCGCCGTATTCACTGGAAGATACAGGCATCGCCAAGACCGAACGGTCTGGCCCCTATGACCCGTCCCGCTATTGGGCGTTCTTTTCCGCGACCGACTAAGCCTGTTCGCCAGCGGCTCCCGGCTCGTGCCGCGACCCGATCGGGCGATTTAAGCCCGAGGAAGGTTGTCACTGCACACCATATTCAATCGCGTGCACTTTCGGCACAAACAGTTTGTACGCTCCGTTTGTGCCAGTGCACGCGGGAGCGGTTTAACCGCGACCGACGGTCGCATGCTCGTTGCAACCGCCGGTCGCGGCCGTGACCGCATCCCATGGCTCATGCGGCAGGACGGGGTGCAGTGGCCAAACGAACATCGGCAGGGGGATCAATGCCCGGTTTTCGGCGTTACCTTGTCCCGGGGGCCGCTCCCACTGCGCACCTGACTTTGCGATACGGCCGTAAACTGTCCGCACCTTGATCCAAACAGGCGGCGCGCCCTAAGGCGACAGCCGGTACCGCCGCGTACCACCTCATTGAAATTTCCTTTTTGCTATTCGCGTCGAAAGTGGTATATTTTAGATGAGTATGAAGAGCGTTTGCAACTGGCGCTGTTGGAGCGGTTTCTGAATGCGGCCCGCTTAGGGGGCGGCAACGTTGCGAAGCTCACCGGGACGCAACCCTTGCAGCGGGAAGGAACGCGGCGAACTGCCTGCCGCAACTGATCGCTTTCTGGAGTGGGCAAAATGGTGCCATTCGACGATGACATGGTAAAGACCGTCTCCCGGGGAACCGACGCGGATCGCTACGTCGGCAATCGCATCCGCGAGCGTCGCGTTATGCTGGGGCTCAGTCAGCAACAGATGGCGCAGCTGATCGGGGTCACGTACCAGCAGGCGCACAAGTACGAGCGCGGCATCAATCGCATTTCGGCAGGACGCCTCTACGAGATTGCGCGTGTGCTGCGGGTGCCGGTCGGCTTTTTTTTCGAGGGCTTGGACGGAGCTTCGGACGAGGAAGAGCTCTCAGTACGACAGCGCATGTGCCTCGAGCTTGCACGCAACTTCACGCAGATCCCGAATGACCGCCACCGGGAGGCTCTGAGCCAGTTGGCGCGGGTTCTCGCCGCGAAGTAGGTTCGTCGGTGTCCTCTTTCGCGGCGGAGGCGTGCGGGGGGTGCGCGTTAGAACGCGCGATGCTCGCCGCGTATTGAAGGCGCTCACGGCCGGCGCGTCTGACTGGCGTCTTTATGAAGCGCGCCCGGAAAGCGGCGTCGTCGAGGGAAGCAATATCGTCGAGGGCGATGCACTCGAGGTTCGTCCGGCAGGTAAGTTCCGGGTCGCGCGCCGGCTCTGCGAACTTGTTCCACGGGCAGACGGCAAGGCAATCGTCGCAGCCAAACAGACGGTTGCTCAACGCGTCGGCCAAGGGGCCAGCGATATTTCCCTTATGCTCAATCGTCAGGTAGCTGAGGCAGCGGAGCGGGTCGATGCGGTAGGGCTGATCGAGTGCGCCCGTCGGGCAAGCCTCGATGCATCGGGTGCAGCGGCCGCAGGCATCCGCCGCCGGCGCGTCCGGCTCGATCGCAAGCGTCGTGAACACCTCGCCCAGGAACAGCCAGGATCCGAAGCGACGCGAAACGAGGTTGGTGTGCTTGCCGATCCAGCCCAATCCTGCGCGCGCTGCAAGTGGTTTCTCCATCACCGGCGCCGTGTCGACAAAGACCTTGATGTCGCCGCCGCATTCACGCACGAGCCAGCGGCCGAGCCGCTTCAACTTTTTTTTGAGAACGAGGTGATAGTCGCGCCGACGGGCGTAGATGCTGATCCACCCGACGCCCGGTTCGCCAAGGCCTGCGAGCGGATCCGTTTCCGGGCCGTAATTCAACCCCAGGCAGATGACGCTGCGCGCCGCAGGCCACAGCCGGGCCGGATCGGCTCGCTTGGGCGATTCGCGGGCGAGCCACGCCATGTCACCGTGGCGGCCCTGCGCGACATAGGTGGCCAAGTTCTCCGCGTCGCGCGGATCACCTGCCGCGCCGGCAAAACCCACAGCATCGAAGCCGCACGCGAACGCCTCGGCGCGGATGCGCTCTTTATCGGGCGGCATCCGTGGCCACCAAAGCCGGCGACGCTGCCGGTGGCGACAGCCGCTGCTCAAGTGGCGCCAGCAGCACCGCATCCGGGGCATCACCGGCGCGCGCGCAACTCCGGCGGTAGTCGCCGATCATTGCGGTCATCAGCGAGCGCATCGCGTCAGGCTCGGCCATAAATCGCGGCGTCAGCGTGGCCACAGCCTCGCGGAAGGTCGCCATCGCGATGCGCAGTTGGCCATCCCCCTCGTAACAGTTGCCGAGCGTGGCAAGAGCCCGCGCGAGCCCTTCAGAGCGCGCTTCTCTGCGCCCCCTCGGAAGCGACCGATGGCGCATGACAGAGTCCTCTGCCACGGCAACCGCCTCCGCCCACCGGCCGCAAGCACTCAGGTCGATCGCAAGGTTGTTGAGACACAGGGCGAGCTTGGGCTCGAACGCGTCTGGCTGCTCCTTCGCGAGGGCGCGCAGAACCTCCGCCGCTTCACTCGTCGCCGCCAGCGCGTCCTGCCGCCACCCGGTGCTGCGCAAGCCGCCGGCAAGCAGGTTGAGCGTGACCGCAAGCGGCGCCCTGCCGACAGCCGGCTGACGGCACGCAATCTCACGGCGGGTCGCCGTTGCTTCCACGAGCGCGGCCACGGAATCGTCCTTGCGGCCCGCAGCCGACAGGATGCGCGCTGTGGTCTCAAGGCAGCTCGCCAGTTTGGCGGCGAATTCCCCCGGATTGGTACCGGCGAGAATTCGGTAAACGTCACTCGCCGCTGTTGCAGACGCAAGTGCGTGGTCCGTTCGTCCATGAGCGTGGAGCAATACGGCATAGTTGCTAAGCGCGCCGGCGAGTTCAGAGCGAAGGCCATCTGGCTGGGCAACCGCCGCTTTGCCAAGCACAGAAACGGACTCTGCGGCCGCAGCAAACGCACCCCGCTCGCGACCGAGGTCGCTCAATCGCTTCGCAAGCGTCATTAGAAGACCGGCTCGGCGCGCAACATCCGCTGACTGCGGATTGGCACCCGACGGAAGCGTCTTCAAAAGCCGGCGGCAAAGGGTGACCGCCAGCTCGTTTAAGCCATGCGATTCCCACGGAATGCGTGCCAGTAGTGCCCCGGCGATCTGCGGATCCGGATGCGCCTCGATCAATGCCGTTAGAGCCTGGCCAGCCGGCTCGCCCGTCTCGACGGCAACCTGCAGCGCGGGAATTGCCAGATCACTGAGGTTAACCGACAGCGCCTGCGCAAGCCAGCGCGCCTCGCCGGGCCGCCGCTGCGCGAGGCGACAAAGAAGACCGAGCGCGTGCTTGGCCCGCCGCGCGGGAACTTCGTCGAAGGCGGCCTTAAGCAGGCCTGTGCTGGCGGCGAGCGCCCGCGATACCAAGTGCTCCGCCAGCAGCGCCGGCTGTACACCGGAAAGCCAGACCTGGGCTGCGATCGGCGGCGCCGGCGGATAAAGCTCGCGCAGGAGCGTGATGGCGCGCCCAACCGTTTCCGCCGGCAGATCGCGCAACCGGCGGCCACGGCCGACGATCGCTGCAGCCTCCGCCTCCCTAGCCACCTCGCCGGCCAACGTCGCCAGCGTGGCGGCCTGAGCGAACAGTGGCATCGGCAGTGCGCCCGCCAGCCGGGGACGCCAGAAGTTCTCCTGATCATGCCGAAGCATGAAATCGAGCAGTTCATCCACCCCTTGAATCGTGCGCCCGAGAGCGGCAGCGAGCGCAGCGGCATGCACGAAGAAGACGTGCGTGAAGTGCGGCTGCTCGAGGTCGGGAGGATCCGCTGCGGTCCGGTTGGGAGCAAGAAGCGCGGAGAACGCCGTGAGCGCGTCCTCAAAAAACGGCCGGCGCATGGCGAGTGGGAGGTTTAAAAGATCGTCCGCCGGAAGCTCGGTGCGTCGGCCACGCAAAAGCGAGCCCACCCCCGCTTCGCACGCACACAAGAGCGGCCACCAGTCACCCCGCGCGCGGGCCAACAGCACGATGCGGACATGCCGGTCCGCCGCATCGCCACGCACGAGGTGCGCAAGCAAGGCGAAGATGGCTTGGGTATGCCCCGGAGCATCATCGATGACGATGAGGAGCGGTCGATCCGTCGCGAGCGCTGCGAGCCATCGGCCTTCTCCGCACTCCGCCAGCGGCAGCGCGAGAAAGCCGGCACGCCACCCCAAACGTTGCAGCTGCGTGCAACACTCGATCAGCAGCCGCGTCTTGCCGGATCCGGCACCGCCGGTATAGAGGCGCACGCCCAGACTGCCCGGTTGCACGCACCATTCGAGGAGATCGGCCCGTTCTGCATCGCGCTCGCGATAGGGCACCACGGCGCACGAAGCCCGCAACAGCCCGCTGACCGGCTGGAGTGGCCGCCAGGCGAGGCATAAATCCTCCACTAGAGCGGGGCTCGCCGGTGGGGTTTTGGCTGCGATCTCGCTACCCGGTTGCATATGGTGTTCGACTGGCCTCGCCGCCCGCTTGCGGCAGCATCGGGCCTCAGGTGCGTTGCAAATGTCGGCTGCACGCCCGTTTCAGCCGCCAGCGCAAGAGTATACTCCCCTCAAGCGACTCCCGATACCGCATTGCCGGAGGGGCTTGCAGTGCAGTGGGCTGACGTGGGCGTCAACGGCCGCGATAGGGCGGAACGGCTTGCTCCGGCAGCCAGAGTCCCGCGGGCGGCGTCCCCGTCTGGTAGAACACGTCGATCGGAATGCCGCCACGCGGATACCAATAGCCGCCGATTCGAAGCCAGCGCGGCTCGGCAGCAGCACGAATCTTCGTCGCGATTGCGAGCGTTGTCGCCTCATGAAAGCCGGACGCGTTGCGAAAGGAGTGCAGGAACAGCTTGAACGATTTCGATTCGACCAAGCGCTCGTGCGGAAGGTAGTCGATGACGAGATGCGCAAAATCCGGCTGCCCGGTCACCGGGCACAGGGTCGTGAACTCCGGGCACGTCAGGCGGACGACATAAAACGCGTCCCGATCGGCGTTCGCAATTGTCTCCAGGACCGCCTCGGCCGGCGTCGCCGGCACCGCCACCGACCGTCCGAGTTGGCTCAACCGTTGGCTAGGCGTCTCGGGCATGGACCACTCCCTCCGCAGCTTAAGAGTGCTGTCGCGTCACAGGACGTCAATGTCGCCCCGCTCCTGGTCCACGGCGAAGGCCGCCGCGAAGGCTGCAAACCGACCATCCTCGATCGCTGTCCGCATCCCGGCCATCAGGGCCTGATAATAGGCGATATTGTGCCACGTCAGGAGGATGGCGCCCAGGATCTCGCCCGAGCGCACGAGATGGTGCAGATAGGCCCGGGAGTAGTCGCGCGAGGCAGGGCACGGAACGGTCTCATCGAGCGGCCGCGGGTCGTCGGCGTGGCGGGCGTTGCGCAGGTTGACCGGGCCGAAGCGGGTGAAGGCCTGGCCCGTGCGGCCCGATCGGGTCGGGATGACGCAGTCGAACAGATCGATGCCGCGGCCAACGGCGCCGATCAGGTCATCCGGCTTGCCGACTCCCATCAGGTAGCGCGGTCGTTGCGGCGAAAGTTGCGGCACCGTCGCGTCGAGGACGCGAAACGTTGTCGCTTGGCCTTCCCCGACCGCAAGGCCGCCGACGGCATAGCCGTCGAAACCGATCGCCTGCAGGCCGGCCGCCGATTCCGCGCGCAGATCGGCATCAACGCCGCCCTGCACGATGCCGAACAGGCCATAGCCCGGCCGTTCCCGGAACGCTCGGCGGCAGCGTTCAGCCCAGCGCAGCGAACGGCGCATGGCAAGCGCCACGTCCGCGATCGCGGCAGGGAAGGGCGTGCACTCATCCAGCACCATCGTGATGTCCGCATCGAGCAGGCGCTGGATCTCGACCGCGCGCTCCGGCGACAACCGGTGCCGCGCACCGTCGATGTGGCTGCGGAACTCCACCCCGTCCTCGTCGATGGATCGCAGCGCTGCGAGCGACATCACCTGGAAGCCGCCGGAGTCGGTGAGGATCGGCCCCGGCCAACGCATGAATTCATGCAGCCCGCCGAGTCGGGCGACCCGTTCGGCACCCGGACGCAGCATCAGATGATAGGTATTGGCGAGCACCATCACGCTGCCGGTCGCGGCCACCATGCCGGGGGTGAGCGCCTTGACCGTTGCCGCGGTGCCGACCGGCATGAAGGCCGGTGTTTCGACCACGCCGTGCGCGGTCGAAAGCCGGCCGCGGCGTGCCTCGCCGTCGTTCGCGCGGAGGGAAAAGGCGATGCCGGGAGCTATCATCGCCACACCGTCACTGCCGCCGGATCGAGCAGGCAGCAGTCGCCATAGGAGTAGAAGCGGTACCCTTGAGCGATCGCATGCGCGTAGGCCGCGCGGATCCTGGCCAAACCACTGAACGCCGCCACCAGCATGAACAGGGTCGAGCGGGGCAGATGGAAATTGGTGAGGAGGCAATCGACAACGCGAAACCGAAACCCGGGCAGGATGAACAGGCTGGTCTCGCCGGTGAACGGCCGGACGCCGCCCGCACCATCGGCGGCGGTCTCCAGAAGACGCAGCGCCGTTGTGCCGACTGCCACCACGCGGCCGCCGGCATGCCGCGTCCGGGCGATCGCCGCGACCGCCTCCGCGCCGACGTTCCCCCATTCGGCGTGCATGTTGTGCTCTTCCGGCCGCGCAGCCGTGACCGGAAGAAAGGTGCCGGCCCCGACGTGCAACGTGACGAACGCCAGTCCGATGCCGCGCGCGGCCAGGGCCTGTAGCAGCGCGTCCGTGAAATGGAGGCCAGCAGTGGGGGCCGCGATGGCGCCTGGGCGACGGGCAAAGACCGTCTGATAGTCGCGGACGTCCCGCTCATCGCGCCCGCGCGGGCGCTTGATGTAGGGCGGCAGCGGCATCGCACCGAACGTCTCGAGCGCGGTCATCAGCTCGTCGCCGGCGCGATCGAAGTCAAGCACGACGGCGCCGGTCGGCTCTTTGGTGATGACTTCGGCGCTGAAACCAGGGGCCCAGTCGATTCGCTGGCCGGGCTTGAGCCTCCGTGCCGGCCGGGCAAAGGCGCGCCATTGTGCGGGCGCCAGCGGCGCGATCAGGGTCGCCTCGACCGCGACGGTGCCGCGGCGGCCACTCAAGCGGGCCGGCAACACCTTGGTGTCGTTCAGCACCAGAAGATCGCCCGGCGCCAGCAGGGCAGGCAGGTCCTCGACGCGATGGTCGGTCAGGCCGGCGCCGACCGCGAGCAGCCGCGCTGCGTCCCGCGGCACCGCCGGCCGCAGGGCGATGCGCTCCCGCGGCAGCTCGAAATCGAAATCATCGAGGTGCATCGGACGTCAGGACAAGGAAGCCGCCACCCTCGGCCGCGCATGTGTCTGCCGGCGCCGGTATTCCCCGCTGCAGCCTTGACGCCCAGCGCAGCATCCGCCCAAGATCATCGCAATCGAGCGCGGGAGGACGATGAGCATGCACGTGACCCTGGTCGAGGTACGGGTTAAGCCCGAATGCATCGCCGATTTCATCGCCGCGAGCAAAGCCAATCACGAGGGTTCGATTGCCGAGGCCGGGAACTTTCGGTTCGATGTTCTGCAGCACGCGCAGGATCCTTGTCGCTTCGTCCTCTACGAAGCGTACAGGACCGCCGAGGATGCCGCCAACCATAAGACGACGGCTCATTACCTCGCCTGGCGGGATGCCGTCGTCGACATGATGGCGGAGCCGCGCCGCGGTGTCCCCTACAACGGCCGGTTTCCGGAGATGTCGCGGTCATGATCCCGATCGCACCGTTTGCCACCGCGCGGCTGCCGCGGATCATCTTCGGCATCGGCACCATCGCAGCGGTGCCGGCCGAAGCCCGCGTGTACGGCGATCGGGCACTGATCGTTACCGGTCAACGATCATTCCGCGCCGGGCGACACTGGGAGCCGCTCCTTGAAGGCCTTGCGCGGGCGGGCATCGCTTGGCAGGATCTGGCGATCGCGGGGGAACCCTCGCCGGAAACCATCGATGCCGCCGTTGATTGTTTCCGCGATCAGGGGATCGCCGTCGTCATCGGCATCGGTGGCGGCAGCACGCTCGATGCCGCCAAGGCGATCGCCGGCCTGTTGCCGCACCGGCACTCGGTTCTGGAGCACTTGGAAGGCGCCGGCCCGGAGCGGCCATATCCGGGACCATCGGTCCCCCTTATTGCCGTTCCCACCACCGCCGGCACTGGCAGCGAGGCGACGAAGAACGCTGTGCTGAGCCGCCTTGGCCACGACGGCTTCAAGAAATCCTTCCGCGACGAGGCCCTGATTGCGCGCGCCGCCATCGTCGATCCCGACCTCTTGGCGAGCTGCCCGAAGGAGATCGTCGCCGCAAACGGGATGGATGCGTTCACGCAGTTGCTTGAGTCGTACACCTCGACAAGAGCAAACGTGCTGACGGATGCGCTCGCGTGGTCAGGTCTGCGCGCCTTCGCCGAGAGCTTTTTCCATGCCTGGGCCGGGGACGGGGACGACAGGGCCGCCGCCGGCCGCAGCGGACTTGCCTACGCGGCGCTCATCTCCGGCATCTGCCTCGCGCAGACCGGTCTCGGTGCCGTGCACGGCCTGGCGTCCCCTCTTGGCGCCTATTTCCCGATCCCGCACGGCGTCTGCTGTGGGACCCTTGTTGCCGCGGCGACGGACGTCAACATCCGCGCCTTGCAGGCTCGTGAGCCGGACAGCCCGGCGCTGGCGAAATATGCGGCGGTCGGGGAGTTGCTTGCCGGCGCGTCCGGGCTTGGCCAGGGCGGCGGCGTTCAGGCACTCCTTGAGAGATTGCAGACATGGACGGCGCAGCTTGCGCTGCCGCGGCTGGCAGCGTTTGGAGTCGAACTGAAGGACGTTGAACGACTGGTCGCCGGCAGCCGTGGCAGCTCAATGCGAACCAACCCGATCGTGCTGACAGACGAAGAAGTCGGCACGATCGTCATG
Source organism: Defluviicoccus sp. (assembly GCA_049291695.1). GTDB lineage: Bacteria > Pseudomonadota > Alphaproteobacteria > Rhodospirillales > Defluviicoccaceae > Defluviicoccus. Next base: position 47,817 of record JBATPX010000127.1, on the reverse strand, counting down.
AGCCGTCTTTAGGCAGCACTGCGCGCGGCGCTGCCCTGCTGCGGTTCTCGGCTATCGGCTCCAGCTGCGAACGCCACCGACATCGAGGTGGACAAACGCAGCACTGCGGTAGAAGCCGACACCGCCACGCTGGAGCGACCACGCGGCGCGGAACACATCGGTGTTGCCAAAGCCGCCGATCGCGATATCGATCGCTTTCCCACGCAGATGCATGCTGTTCTTCGCCACGTTGATCCCTTCGCGACGCAGTCTCGCATTGGTTTCCGGAGAGCGGTAGCCGGAGTAAACCTCGAACGGCCGGTCTGCCTCGAGGCGCTGCCTTAAAGCATAAAGGAAATCGAGAAGCGCCGGGTCAATCGGTTTAACCTCCTCGGTTCTGAAGTCGCGCAACAGATTGCTGACTTCGTCGACAGCCTCCGGCAGATAGCGACCATCCGCGTAGTAGACAAGATTCAGCCGTTCATCGGTATGACGGTGGCGGAAGGACAGCGAGCGCTCAAAGATGGCTCGCGGCCGGGTCCACGGGTGCGCCGCGGGCTGCCAGCCCTCGGTTGAGCGAGCGAGAGCTCCGACCGGGCTCATTGCAACAAGACCGAGCCCGCCCAGCGCAACAACGCCACGACGCGACAAAACAGCCCCCTTTTGTTCCTCCTTCACGATTCATTCACCCTGTCCTGCCAAAACAATACACAACTCGTGAAGCACGCGGGGTCTTTTTGCACTGTGGGTAGCCTTGTGGTCAAGCCCTAAGCCGACATCATTTCGCCACCATGATTGGAAATGACTGAGGGTCGGTTTTATCTGTACTCACCCACCCTATCCATAGTTGAAAATTCTGCGCAGACAGAACATTTTACGACCAAGAATCGCACCCAAGTCGAGTCCGCCGGCCGGAACATCGCCGTGTTAACCCTTTTGGGGCAGGCGCAGCCGCTGTGCCGTCGATTATAGGATGAAAAAGCGAATCATTGGTAAACACCGCCCCGCGCGGGCTTGTGTGGAAACCGCTCCCCGGCCTCGTGCCGTGAACGGGTGCCCGCATCCGCGGCTTGAGCGCGGTCGGCGACACTTTAGCCCCGGTCCCGGCCGGCGCCACCGCCGATTCGATCGGCTGGCATCACTTAAGTCGTCGCGCGCGCCTGCGGTTGGCGGCGGCGCCTGCACTTAAAGCGAGATATACTGGCGCAGAGCGTCTACCTCTGCCTGCGCCTCAGCGATCCGGCTTTTGACGACGTCACCGATGCTGATCAGGCCGACCATCCGCCCTCCCTCGACCACCGGCACATGGCGGAACCGTTGCGCCGTCATCATCCCCATGATGCCGGCGATTGGCTCGGCCGGGGAACAGGTCACCACGTTCCGCGTCATCAGATCACCGACCCGTTTGTCGAAGACGTCCTTTCCGTGCGTGTTCATGGCGTGAACGACGTCGCGCTCGGAGAAAATTCCCGCAATACCGCCCGTGTCGTCGAGGACGATGACCGCGCCGATGCGCTTGGCACACAGCACTGCAATCGCCGTCGTCACCGGTTCGTCGGCGGTTACGGTGAAAATTTCCTGCCCTTTGCTCTTAAGGATGTTTGCGACCGTCATGGCGATCTCCCTCTACGCCAGCCTCATCGCCACCTATCGTGCGCACGCGGACCTGTCAACAACCGCTTGAGCTCTGGGCTTGCTTGCTCTGTCCGGTAACCGAAAGCAGAGGCCAAGCAGTAACGACCGGCTGCGTGCGTCAGGCGTACGGGTCAGCGGCGTCGCGCAGGCCGTCGCCCAGAAAGTTGAAGGCGAGCACGGTGATAATCACGCACGCCATGGGCATCAGCAGCCACGGATAGAGAACAACCGCCTCGATGTTCTGCGCCTCGATCAGCAAGACGCCCCAGCTCGTCACCGGCGGCCGGAGGCCAAGACCGAGGAAGCTCAGGGCCGTCTCGCCTAAGATCATCGAGGGGATTGAGAGTGTCGCCGATGCGATCAGGTGGCTCATGAAATTGGGCAGCAGGTGCCGGCGAATGATCCGCGATGGCTTGGCGCCCAGCAGCTCCGCTGCCGTGCAGAAGTCTTCCTCTCTCAGTGCCAGAAGCTTTGAGCGCACGGCGCGCGCAAGCCCCGGCCAATCAAGCAACCCGAGAATGAGCGTGATCCCGAAATAGACCCAGAGCGGGCTCCAGTTAACCGGCAGGGCCGCCGACAACGCCATCCACAGCGGCAACTCAGGCAACGAGCGCAGGACCTCGATCAGTCTTTGCACCGCGTTGTCGACCCAGCCGCCGAGATAGCCGGCGGCACCGCCGATGCTGATGCCGAGGATGAAGCTGACCGCGACACCGAACAGTCCGATCGTCATCGAGATCCGCGCCCCATAGAACAGGCGCGAGAACAAGTCGCGCCCGAGCCGGTCGGTGCCGAGCAGAAACAGGGTCCCTCCCTCCGCAGGGCACACGAGGTGCAAACGGGACTCGACGGCCCCCCAAAACCGGTACGGATCGCCCTGACAGAAGAAACGCAGTGGTTGCACCTTGTTCCGGTCGGCCGTGTATTCCCGTTTCAGGTTCACCGGGTCGAGCCGATACGTGAAGCCGTAAACGAACGGCCCGATGAAGGCGCCTTCGTGAAAGAGCCGCACGCGCTGCGGCGGCGCGTGGATGAACCCGGTGTTTCGCGTTTCCTGCGCGTAAGGTGCAATGAACTCGATGACAAGAATCGAGGCATACATCACCAGCAAGACAGCGCCGCACGCGACCGCCACCCGGTGACGGCGAAACTTCCACCACATGACTTTCCACTGCGGCGCGAAGTAGAACCGTTCCTGCTCGGGCGTGAGCTGTTCCGCCTCCTCGACATCGAAGGGGGCCGGATTGACGTAATGAGGCAGCCGCCCGCTCACCGTCCGCTGCCCCCACCCAGGCGGATGCGCGGGTCCAGCAGCGCCAAAAGGACGTCGGAGAGGAACATGCCGACGACGGTCAACGCCGCGAGAAACATGAGGAACGAGCCCGCGAGATACATATCCTGGCTCTGCAGCGCCTTCAGCAGCATCGGCCCGGTCGTCTCAAGCGACATCACCGACGAGACGATGACGGAGCCGGACACGATCTGCGGCAACAGAGAGCCGAGATCGGCGATGAACGGGTTGAGTGCCATCCGCAGCGGGTACTTCCGCAACAGCCGACCCGGCGGCAACCCCTTCGCACGCGCGGTGACGACATACTGCTTTTGCAGTTCGTCCAACAGATTGGCGCGCAGGCGGCGGATCATTCCGGCTGTGCCGGAGGTGCCGATGACGACGACCGGCACCCACAGATGTTCGAGGACCGAGAGCGCTTTTGCGACCGACCACGGCTGATTGATGTACTGGGGATCCATCAGACTGCCGATCGAGGTGCCGAAGGCGACGTTGGCGAGATACAACAGGATCAGGGCCAGGAGAAAGTTCGGCGTTGCCAGCCCCAGCAGGCCGAGCAGGGTCAAGCCGTAATCACCCCAGCTGTATTGGTGCGTCGCCGAGTAGATCCCGATTGGAAATGCAATAACATAGATAAATATAACGGTCGTAAAGTTTAGAACAATGCTTAATATTACACGATCGCCAACGACTTTGTTTACAGGCATATTATGCTCAAACGAGTAACCAAGATCGCCCTGCAGAAGAGAGCTGAGCCATACGACATATTGCTCGACCAAAGGCCGATCAAGGCCGTATTGTTTTTTGAGGAATTCGACCTTCTCGCCGGTCACAGCCTCGCCCTGGCTTTGCAGCTCGGCAATGTAGTTTGACAGATAGTCGCCGGGCGGAAGCTGAATGATGAAGAAGATGAACGCGCTGATCGCGAGCAGTGTCGCGATCATCGTTACAAGGCGGCGGCAGAGGTAGCGGATCATCGCTCTCAGCTACCGCTTCGGCGGCCCGGCGGCGTCCGCAAACCAGAACGTGTCCGGATGATGGACACCAAAGTGCGCGCCAGGCTCCCAGTTGTAGACTGCCTCGGCCGGCACATTGCGCAGGCGATTGCTGACGACGACCGGCTGCGGCACGCCGCGGACGGTGCCGATGCTGAACTGTTGCTCGGCGCGAATCGCCAGCATTCGGTGCCAGATCTCCTCGCGCGCGGCTGATTCCAGGGTCTTCAACCAAGCATCGTACAGATCCGCCAGTTCGGCCGCCGCCGGCAGATCAACAGCCTCGCCCGAGCGGCCACTGGTTTCGTAGTGCTGGCCCCACTTCGGCCAGGAAAACTGCATCTGGCCGGTCGGCGCCATTTCGGATGGACGAGTGTCGGCATTGGCCAAGCCGTTCTCCAGACCATACCAAGCCGATATAATCGCGAGCCCGGAAAAGATGCGGTTGCGCAGCACCTGCCGCTCTTCCGGCTTGATCAGGAGGCGAACGCCTGCCGCCCTCCATGTTTCCGTAACGAGCTGCAGGATCGCGACCTGCACGGGGTCTTCACCCGCCGTTTCGACGACGAACTCAAGCGGCGTGCCGTCGGCGGTAAGCCTGATACCGTCCGCCCCCCGCCGCAGGCCGAGGGCATCGAGCAAGCCGTTGGCGCCGGCGAGATCGAAAGCAGCGTGTCGCTCCTCGTAGTCCGGCTTGAACAAGGGACTCGCCGGCAGCACCGTATCATTGCCCGGGCGCGCCATGCCGTAATAGATCACTTCGCTGATCTCGGCGCGATTGATGGCAAGCGACAGCGCCTGGCGAAACCGCGTGTCGCGAACGAGCGCACGCTGGGTCGCGTTCGCGGCATTGAGATTGGGGAACAGTGCCAGTTCCGAACCACGCGCGGTAGGCCACAGCCGCACCGCGTAGTCGTTGCGGGCAGCGCCCTGCTTGAGAACCGTGAAATTCTCGAAGCTCAGCCCGCGTGCTTGCAGGTCGACCTCACCAGCGGCAGTCTTGACCGGGATCAGCTGCGGACTGACGAGCGTGAGCGCGACCTCGTCGATGTACGGCAGTTGCCGCCCATTGACATCGACGCGGTGATAGAACGGGTTGCGGGCGAAGACGAAACGGCTCGATGGCGGCCGGGTGGTCAGGACCCACGGATCAAGCGTCGGCAGGTCGGGATTGTCGTTGTGGTAGTGATTGCAGATGCGCATAAACAGAGCCGACCAGTTGCGCTGCCCCGCCGCTGCGACCTTCTGCGCCAGCGCCGCTGCCTCGGCGTAGCGCGGATGAAAGGGTTTGAGGTAATGCGCCGGCTGGAAAATCTCGTCCGGGCGTGCGCCCGCGAGCGCCGGCAGGAAATGCGGATTGGCGCGCTCCCAGGTGTAACGCAGCGTCCGCTGGTCCACCATCTCGAACCGCGGCGGCTTGCCGTCGACGAGAAGGAAGCGGTCCGGACCGCCCGGCGACAGCTCGGGATTGTTGGCGACATCCTCCCAGTAGAAGCGAAAATCCTCGGCTGTAAACGGCTGGCCATCCGACCAGCGGTGCCCCTTGCGCAGCGTCAGCGTGAAAATGCGGCCTTCCTTGACTTCGATCGCCTCGAGGATGTCCGCCACCGGCCGCCAGTTCGCATCGTAGCCGACGAGCCGCGCATAACCGTAAACGACCAACATGCGGGTATCGCGCGGCTGGCTCATAAGCAAGCGCAGCTGCCCGCCGTAGGTCCCCGGCGCCTGCCCGGTGCCTTCCAGCCGAACGACCGCAGGCGGCTGCGGCAGCCGCTGCTCCATCTTCGGCAGGCTGCCATCGGCCACTCTCGTGGCAAGCGCCTCCGGTTCGATGAAGCCGGCGGCAGACGCAGACGCACCGATCGTGAGCCAAACCAGAAGCAGGGCCGGTAAAGCATGGGCAAACTGGCAACGGAGCCGCATCTCAAACCCTCCCCAAGAAGGACGGCACCTCGTGGGCGCAGACAAAATGGCCATCGCCCACATCCAAGAGACGCGGCCGTGTTGCACCGTCGTCGGTGAACGGCGCCGGCCACGCATCGGGGGCCGAGGCGCGGCCGTTCATCACGGCCGAAAAATCGAGCCGGCGTGCAGGGTCAGGGAATGGCACGGCAGCCAGCAGGGTGCGGGTGTAGGGATGCACCGGATTGCGGAACAAGGCCTCCCGCCCGGCCTCTTCGACGATGCGGCCGAAGCACATCACCGCGATCCGCTCCGCCATGTAATCGACAACCGCAAGATTGTGCGAGATGAACAGGTAGGTGAGCCCGAGCTCGCTCTGCAGGTCCTTGAGCAGGTTCAGGATCTGGGCCTGGACCGAGACATCGAGCGCGGACACCGGCTCATCGCAGATCAGGAGATCCGGCTTCAGCGCAAGGGCGCGGGCAATGCCGATCCGCTGCCGCTGGCCGCCGGAAAAGCTGTGCGGGTGGCGGCCAACGTCACGCGCGTTGAGGCCGACCAGCTCCATCAGTTCGCGCACCATCTCCCGGCGGTAGGCGGCATCGCCGACCTCATGAATGATCAGCGGCTCGCTCAGGATGTCATAGATCGTCATGCGCGGGTTGAGCGCGCTGAACGGGTCCTGAAACACGTATTGGATCTTCCGCCGCACCGTCGCCAGAGCGTCGGCCGGCAGCCGCGTCAGATCGACGGCGCCATCGCCGGCATCGAACAGGACGATGCCGTTGTCCGCTTTGACGGCGCGCAAGATCAGCTTGCTCAAGGTGGACTTGCCGCAGCCGCTCTCCCCCACCAAGCCCAGACAGCTGCCGCGGTCGATGCGGAAACTGACGTCGTCGACGGCGCGCACGGTGTGCGCGTGGCGGGTAGCGAACAGCCCCGCGCCGCGACGGGTGGTAAACGCCTTGCTGAGATTGCGAACCTCCAAATGCGGCGGCGACGGCCCCTTGCGCGCCTCGGTGCCGGCCGCCCGGGCGAGAAGATGGCCCTTGCGCTTGCGGATGTCCCTGAGCGGCTTCAGCCGCTCGCCGCGGCGCATGTCAAAGTGCGGGACCGCGCCGAGCAGCGCCTTGAGATAGGGATGGCGAGGATCACCGAAGATGTCGTCGAGCGTGCCAGCCTCCATCACCCGGCCGCGGTACAAAACGACGACCTCCTCAGCCATGTTGGCGACGACGCCGAGGTCATGCGTGATCAGTAGCAGCGCCATGCCGAACTCTGCGCGCACGTCCTGGATCAGTTTCAGGATCTGCGCCTGGATGGTCACGTCAAGCGCGGTTGTGGGCTCATCGGCAATCAGCACCGCCGGCCGGCAGATGAGCGCCATCGCGATCATCGCCCGCTGCCGCAGGCCGCCCGAGAGCTCGAACGGATAGGTGTTGAGCGCCCGCTCAGGCTCCGGAAAGCCGACGAGCTTGAGCATGCCGAGCGTCGCATCAATCCGTTCGCGTCGGCCCAGCCGGCTATGCAGCTCAAGCATCTCGCTGACCTGATCGCCGATGGTATGCAGCGGCGAGAGGGAGGTCATCGGCTCCTGAAAGATCATCGAGATATGCCGGCCGCGGACACTGCGATAGGCGGTGCCGTTCGGATCGAGGCCGGTGAGATCGACGGGCTCGCCGCCAGTACGGCCGTCGTCGAACAGGATCGAACCGCTGCGGATCCGGCCGGTGGCCGGCAAGATGCCGAGGATGGCCTGCGCCGTGACCGACTTGCCGGAGCCGGACTCGCCGACGAGCGCCACCGCCGAGCCGGCGTTGAGGCGAAAGCTGATCCCGTCGAGCGCGCGCACGAAACCGCCGCGCGTGCGAAACTCGACCGAAAGATTCTCGACCCGTAACACGTCGCCCATGGCGGCCTACCCGAGCCCGTACGATCGAATGGTCGCAGCCATCAGGCGAAGACCTCGGCAGCGGCGAGCCAACGGCAAGCCGGATGGGCGCGCGTCCTCCGCACGAACTCCTCGACGAAATGCCAGCAGCCTTCGTCATGGAAAAGGTGATGCGTCATCAAACCGGTTGGCTCGCTGGCATCAACGGTCCCGGTGCGCCGTTGCCTTAAGTGTGCGAGCACCTGCGCCAGCGCCACTTCGGTGCCGACGAAGCCGCCGGTGCCCTGCCAGTCGACGATATCGACGTGAACGTTGGCATTGATCAGGCCCGGGACGAGCTCGCGCGCCGGCCGTGGTCCCAGCACCGAGAGCCCGGTCACGCCCGCAGTCGGCAAGGCCGGCACCAAATCGGGATCGATGCGGTTCCACGGCGCGACCAGAACGGGGACGTGGCGGGCGAAGGCGCTGACGCGGGCAACCGCGCGTCGCAGCTCCGCCAGCATGGCGTCGCGCGGGCGGTGCGGACCGAACTCGTTCTGCCGCTCATCGGCGGGCGCATGGTTGTCGTGCCCCCAGCCGTGGACGAGCGCACAGCCAAGCGGCTGGCCGGCGAGCCACGCGACCACTTGGTCCCTGGCATCGCGCGGGATGACCGCGAGCGCAACCGGCGTATCCGTTCCCCGCGCAATCGCGAGCAGGCGATCGAGCTCGGGCGTGATGTCGCGCGCATCATCGTCGCGCCACCAGAACGTGACCGGCCGGCCTGCCTCGCGCCAGGCATCGAATTCGTCATCGATCGCGTTCCAGCCGGGCATGATCGCCCTCATCCAGCCCTTAAACCAGCGCAAAAGGAGGCGATCGTGCGCGCCGTCGCCTCAGCGCCCTGCATGTCTAAGGGCAGGCAGGAGCGATCTTTTGTCAAGGTTTCGTCAATGGCAGCAGCGAGACGTTTCGGTGAAAGATCGTCCGCGGCGAGCAGCGTGATGACACCGCGTTCGGCCAGGATGCCAGCGCGCAGCCCCTGCTCCGTCTCGCTCTGCGTCGCGAACGGGACCACGACCGCAGGCACCCGCGCCGACAGCACGTCCATCATCGTGTTGTAACCGGCCTGCGAGATAGAGAGCACCGCGTTGGCGAGAAGCTCCGCCACGTCGGCGCGCCAACGTTCAACCACGACGCCATCGGGGCAGGTCCAGCGCAGGTCGTCAAGGACATTCGCGGGCAGGTTGGGCCCGGTGAGGAGACGCCAGACAAGCCCGGCGGCGCGGCTCAAGGGGCGGGCTTCAAGCGCGGTCCGCAGCAGCGGCTCGCCGACGGCGCCGCCGCCAACCATGACGATCACCTCGCCGCGGCCGGACTCAGGTGCACGGCCGGCTTCGGCGCGCGCTGCCGCGGCGGCGACATAGCCGGTGTAGATCAGCTTGTCGGCAATGAGCTCGGCTTCCGGGAACGACGCCGTGAGCGGCACCAGGTTCGGATCGCCATGCACAAGGACATGATCGAAGAAGCGCTTCGCCAAGCCGATGATCGCCTCGTTGCGGCCCGGATCGGCCTTCCTGACCAGCACGTCGCGGACGGACGAGAGGATGCGGGGGCGCTCGGGTCGCGCCCAGGCCTCCTCCAACAAGGGCAGGAGTTCGAACCTGAACTGGCCGCGACCGAACGGAAACATCTCGATCAGCAGCGCCTGCGGCTGGATTGCGGCGAACTCCTGCAGCAGCCGTGCCGCACGCCGGTCGCGAAAGGCATCGTCGATCGGCAGGCCCGCGGCGTCGACCAGCGTCGAGAATGTCGCGTCCAGCGTTCGCACGGCGGGCAGAAGGACCCGGCTGCAGCCGTCGAAGGTGATACCTGGAACCGGCGCGCCGCCGAGCACCACCGTGACGTCGAGACCGGCCGCCTGCAATGCGCCCCCGATCAGCGAGGCACGCTTGACATGACCAACGCCGAGCAGGCTTTGCACATAATAAAGGACGCGCGTGCTCACTCTTGAGTTTTCCTGGTTGCCAGGAGCGGCGTCAAGAGCCTGTCGAGCGCGCCCGCAGCCGCAGCGAGACCGTGACGCTGGCCGACCGCGCGGGCGGCCTGTTGGCCCAGCATTCGGCGCTCATCGGCGTTGTCGATCAGACGGGCGACGGCTTCAGCAAACGCGGCCTCGTCGCCCACCGGCACCAGGAGGCCCGTCTCGCCGTCCCGAACAATATCCCCGACGCCGCCGGTCAGGCCGGCGACCACCGGGACGCCTGCGGCCTGCGCCTCAAGGAGCGCCATGCCGTAGGCCTCGCCGATCGAAGGCCAGACATAGATGTCACCGACAGGGTACAGCCGCGCCAGCGTGTCCGGCTCTTGCGCGCCCAGCCAGTGGACACGCGGGCCGAGTTCGGCAAAGGCGGCCCGCACGGCCCCGAGCGCCGGACCATCGCCCGCGATAAGAAGGTGCCAGCGACGATCCTTCACCCGCGTGAGGGCCTGCGCCAGAAGGCGGTAGGATGCGAGCTTCGCGCCCGGCCGCATCATCGCCACCGCGAGCAGCAGCACGCTGCCGGCCTCAAGGCCAATGCTGTGCGCGAGCGATTGGCGCCGTACCGCCGCTTCGGCAATGTGCACGTGCGCACGCTCAGGATCGACGAACGGCGCCAGCGGCTGCCAGCAGTCCGGCGACTTGAGGAGCGGCAGGACGCAGGCACGGTCGGCCGAGTTGAGCCCGAGCACCAGATCCGCGGCGGCAAGGGCGGTGCGGGTGGCGGTACACCCTTGCGCCCAGGAGCCTGTTTCCCGCTTGGGCGCGTAGGATGCTTCCGCGACGACATACGGAATGGCGAGCGCGCGGCTGACGGCAGGACCGAGCCAGTCCGGCGCCTTGTGGTAGAGGTGATAGGTGAACCACAGCTCGGGCCGGTCGTGTGGCGGTCGGCGGCGGTAGCGGCGGATCAGGGCGTGTGCGAGCCGTTCGCCCATCTGCGCCAGGCGTTGCTGGCGATCCAGGTCGCCCGCGCCTTCGAAACTGCGAAAGTGGCAGGCGACCTCGACCACGTGGCCGCCCCGCTGCAGCGCGCGCCGCAGCAATCGCCCCATCGTCCGGTCGCCGGACGGCACCGGATGGTCGGGCGCTTTCAGGGGCGCGTAGAAGGCGGCACGCATGGCACGCTCGCTGCGGTCTTGGTGTGACGAAACCGCATGCTCAAGCGATCGATCGCGGCCGTAAAAGAGAAGTCTGTGCGCAGCCGGGTGAGGCCGGCGCTCCCAAGCTGCTGACGCTCATCGGGTGCCGCGATCAGCCGGCCAAGGGCTTCGGCCAATGCAAGCGCATCGCCGGGCGGAACCAGAAGGCCGGTCTCCCCGCTTGCAATCAGCTCCGGGATCGCCGAGACCGTGGTCGAGACGCAGGGTAACCGCTGGCTCTGTGCCTCCATGAGGACATTCGGCAGGCCGTCGCGATCGCCGTCGGCGGCGATGCGGCACGCCAGCACGAAAATGTCCGCTTCCCGATACGCGCGCAGCACGTCGTCGTGGCTCAGCGGCCCCCGCCACTCGATCCGCTCCGCGAGGCCGAGGGCCAGCGCCGTCCGCTTGAGATTTTTCAAGAGCGGTCCACCGCCGATATGAACGAGCCGCCAGCAGGCCGAAGCCGGCAAAGCGGCAAGCGCATGCAACAGAACGTCGTAGCCCTTCTTTTCGACGGCACGGCCGATCGAGAGCAGGCGCACCGGATTGCTCGGGTCGGACCCGTCGCGATGAGAAGAGCTCAAGCAAGGGATCGGCGGCGCGGGAAACGCCCGCAGATCGAGGCCGTGATAGAGGAGCTCGATCGGTGTCGACGGAGCCCCAAGTGTTCGCAGATACGCCGCATTGCAGGCGGTGCACGTGACGAGCCATGCACATGCTGCAAGTTTCTCGCGAATCTCCCACTCCGGCGTCGTCCAGACGTCCTTGGCGTGTGCCGAAACACTCCACGGCACCCCCAGAAGCATCGCCGCATAGCGCGTGACCGATGCCGGCGTGTGCAGAAAGTGGGCGTGCAGCCAAGTCACGTCCGCAGGCATTTCGTGTGCAAGCACGAGAGCCTGACCGAACCGGCGCACGCGGTTGCGTGATCGATCACGCCCCAGATCGCGCAGCCAGGCGGCGCGGGCGCATCCGTAGCGCGGCCAACGACGGACCGTCCGCCACGCCTGCCAAACCCGCAACGGGGCGTGATGGAGGTATTCGGGCAGGTACGCGATCGGCGCACGAATGCGCCGATGCACCGGATGTACGGCCGCATCAGTCGGATGGCGGAGCGAGAATAGGCGAAGATCGAGGCCGCCGCGCTCGAGTGCGAGGATTTCGTTGGCGATGAAGGTTTCCGAGAGACGCGGATAGCCCTTAAGAATGACGGCGACGACCGGCGCCGCAGTGTCAGGTGACTTGGGCACCTGCGGACAGCCGCGGATGGTCGACGACGGGAGCGCCAAGCCACGAGTCGACGAGGCGGTTGATCGCCGGCAAACCATCCAGAAGACCGCGGATGTGGATCTCCGACGGCCGACGCTGATGTGGCAGGCTGCGCAACAGCGCCGCCATCGCCTGCGGCTGACGGCGCCCGTCATCAGCCATCATGCGCACGAGACCGAGGCTGCTTGCGCGCTCCGCTCGGATATACTGCTCCATCCGCGGCACGGTCCGTGGCACCAGGAGCGACGGCTTGTCGAACGACAGGATCTCGCAAAACGTATTGTACCCGCCCATCGCGACGACACCGGCCGCGGCGGCCATCACATCCTCCATCTTCGGCTCGAAGGTGATGGTTTCCACCGCCTGCAGTCGGGCGGCACGTTCGATGAAGCCGCCCTGCTCGGCGGAACGCATGAACGGCCCAAGCACGAGCAGCGCCGGATAGGGAATGTCCGGATCGGCTTCGTAGGCACGCAAGACCCAGTCGATCAAGAGCGCCCCGTCCCCGCCGCCACCGGTGGTCACCAAAATGAAGGGCTCGCGCGGAATGGGCACCGGACGGCCGACGACGTTCTCGGTTCCGGTCGTCGATCGACGCAGATAACCGGTGTAGTGAACCTTGGCGAGCGTCGAGGCCGGCAGCGCGATACCCTCGAGCGCATTGCAGATCTGCGGCAGCCCGTAGATCCAGATGCTGTCGTAAAGATCGATCAGCGCCGAAGGCGCGTTCTTTCGCTCCCACTCCTCGGCGAGGTGCGCCGGCTCGTCCATCACGTCACGCAGGCCGAGAACCAGCCACGCACCCCGCGCCTTCAGCATGGCGAGCGTGTCCTTGACCTCACCGCGCAGTCCGAGCGGTTCCTTGTCGACGAGGAAAATGTCCGGGCGGAAGGCTTCCGCCGTGCGGCGGATGATCTCGGCGCGGATGCCAAGTGTCTCATCGATGCCGATATCAAGGTTGAGCGGCATGTAGTCGCCGTGCTGGAGCTTGATAATGCCGGGGATGCGGACGAAGTCGACCCGGTGGCAAAAGCTGAAGTTGCCAATAATGGGCGAGCCGGACAGAATGAGAACCGTGAGGTCGCGGCGATGGTGGGCAAGGGCGTGCGCAATCGTCTGGCACCGGCGCAGGTGGCCGAGGCCGAAGCTATCGTGGCTGTAGATCAAAACCCGGGAGTGTCCCTGATGCTCGACCATCGTGCCCCTTCCGGCCGCTTCTCGTTGTCCACCCGCGGGCGGCGGCAGCGTTCCCTGGTGCAGCGTTGCGGCGCCATTAACCATAGAAGCCATCTCCAAGGCAAGCGAGGCTTTCTGACAAGACGATGAAACTGCGTATGAACGAGGCCACCGCACCGGCTTAGGCACGTAACAGATCCATGGAAGCAACATTTTTCAAGTACATTATGAAATATAGCTGGCGGCAGCAAGCATTGTTGCTGAGCATGACTATATTATCATTTCCATTCTTGTATTATTCTCTTGAGCTGCCGAAGCTGATTATCAATAGGGCCATCGGATCAAGCGACTTTCCCAGACAATTATACGGATATGAATTAACGCAGATTCAGTTCCTGGCAGTCTTGTGTCTAATATTCTTAGCGCTGGTGGCAATTAATGGCGGCTTTAAATATACAATAAATGTATACAAAGGCCGCCTCGGCGAGCGCATGCTGCGTCGCTTGCGCTATCAATTATTCGGAAATACCCTTCGGTTCCCGCTCCACCGCTTCCGCCGCGTTTCTCAAGGCGAATTAGTTGCCATGATTACATCCGAGGTTGAACCTCTCGGGGGTTTCATCGGCGATGCGGTGGCTCTGCCCGCCTTCCAGGGTGGGACCTTGCTCACCATCCTGATTTTCATGTTCATCCAGGATCCAGTGCTGGGCGCGGCGGCTATCGCTCTCTATCCGCTGCAGATGTACGTGATCCCGAAGCTGCAACGCCAAGTCAACGCGCTGGCAAAAGAGCGCGTGCGCACGGTGCGCCGACTCTCGGAGCGGATCGGCGAATCCGTGACTGTCATCGAGGAAATCCACGTCCACGACACGGCGGAACTGCACCGGGCTGAGTTCGCGGAGCTGCTCGGCCGCATTTACGAGATCCGCTTCAAAATTTACAAGAAGAAGTTCCTCATTAAATTTCTGAACAACTTCATTGCGCAGCTGACACCGTTCTTTTTCTTTTCCATCGGCGGCTATCTGGTTATTCAGGGAGATCTCACCTTCGGCGCACTCGTTGCCGTTCTCGCAGCTTACAAGGACCTGTCATCGCCGTGGAAGGAGCTCCTCGACTGGTATCAGACCCGCGAGGACACCCGGATCAAGTACGACCAACTGCGCGAGCAGTTCGAGTTCCCCGATATGCTGCCGGAAGAGCACCTGAGACCCGTCGAGGCCACGCCGCCGACGCTTGCCGGGCTGATCGACGTCGCCAACCTGAGCGTCGAGGAGGAAGGCGGCGTCAAGCTGCTCGACGGCGCAAGTTTCCGGTTCGATCTCGGCGAAAAGGTCGGGTTTGCGGGCGGCAGCAGTTCGGGCGCCGGCACCGCCGCGCGTGTGCTGGCGCGGCTGACCACACCGAGTAGGGGGACGGTGCGGATTGGCGACAATGACCTCGCGCAGTTGAGTGCCGCCATTATCGGCCAGCGGATGGCCTATGTCGGCCAGAGCGCAGCCCTCGTTCAGGGCACCCTGCGCGATAACCTGCTGTATGGATTGAAACATCGGCCGTTGACCCCTGTGCAGTCCGGCAACAGCCATGAGCGGCTGGAAGCGGAGTTGACAGGCAACACGACCAGCCACCCGGCGGCCGACTGGATCGATTACGAAGCGGCCGGGGCGGCCGATTCAACCGCGCTGATTGAGCGCGTGATCGAGGTCTTGAAGTGCGTCGATCTCGAAGAGGACACGTTCGATTTCGGGCTCAAGGGCATCATCAACACGAGCGATCATGCAGCGCTCGCGCATCTGATCCTGCAGGCACGCAAGGTCCTGCGCCAACGGCTTGAGGAGCCGCAATTCGAGGGCCTGGTCGAGCCGTTCGAGCGCGATCGCCTGAACCGCAACATGTCGGTCGCCGAGAATATCTTGTTCGGCCGGCCGGTCGGCGATGTCTTCGGCTTGGATCGCATCGGCGACAACCCTTACATGCGCCAGATCCTCGATCAGGTTGGGCTCACCGATGACTTCAGACGCATGGGCTACCAGGTCGCCACCATCATGGTCGACCTGTTCGAGGGCTTGCCGCACGGGCACGCGCTGTTCGAGCGCTTCAGTTTCATCGACAGCACGACGTTGCCGGAACTGAAGACGTTGCTGCCACGTGTCGAGCAGGCCGGCATCGAGGCAGCCGAGGCGGCGGACGTCACCCGGCTGATGGCGATTCCGTTTCAGTTGATCCCGGCTCGCCACCGCCTTGGCGTCGGGCTCGTGAGCGAGCAGATGGAACGGCGCCTGCTCGATGCCCGGCACGCCTTTGCCGCCAATCTGCCGGCACAGTACCGCAGTGCGATCGCCTTTTTCGAGGACGATACCTTTAATACCGCGGCGACCATTCAGGACAACATCCTGTTCGGCAAACTTGTCTACGGCCGCCAGCAGAGCCAGCGGGAAATCGGCGCCCTGATCGCCGAAGTCGTCGGTGCGTTACAGCTGCGTCGGCCGATCATCGAGGTCGGCCTCGATTTCGAGGTCGGCATCGGCGGCGGGCGGCTGTCGGCCTCGCAGCGGCAGCGGCTGGCGCTCGCCCGCGCCCTGATCAAACGCCCCGACTTCTTGATCCTGGATCGGGCAACGGCCACCCTCGACCACCGCTCCCAAGCGACCGTGCGGGCCGCGCTCGCGGCCGATCAGGCACGCTGCGGCGTCGTCTGGGTCGTCGACGATACAGGTAGCGCCGGCACGCTCAACCGCATCATCCGTTTCGAGAATGGCAGCGTGGTCGACGACCAGTTATTGACGGAAACGCCGCCGACGCCTGCAGCCGAATCGGCGCCAAACGGCCCACTCGCCCCGATACGGTGACGGAAAAAGGGGAGGAAAACGACGTGCAGTATGCCGAGGCCTTTGCGGTGATCCGGAGGATCCCTATCTTCGCTGCGCTCAGTCCGGGCGACCAGAAGCTCCTCGCCTTCTCCAGCGTCTATCTCGTGTTCGAAGCTGGCGAGGTCCTGTTTCGCGAGGGCGATCCGACCGACAGCGCATATCTCGTCGATGACGGGGTTGTCGAGGTGTCCCTGCATCGGGGCGGCGAGGAGATCGTGTTGGGCCAACTGGGGAAGAACGAACTGGTCGGCGAGATGGGGATCATTCGCAATTTGCCGCGATCGGCGACGGTGCGCGCGGTCGGCACGGTCAAGGTGCTGAGGATCGAAGCTGACGTCTTCTTGCACGCGGTCACCAGCAACCCCGACGCCGCGCTCGGCGTAATGCGCCATCTGAGCGACAAGATCTCCGCCATTACGCAGCGCTATGAGACGATGAAACGGCACGCCAGCGGCTTGGAGATGCCTGAGATCGTCGAGTGTTGAGGCAAAGCCCCCACTTTAGGGTGTGGAAAGCGGAGCGTAACGGTGCTAAGCTGAGAGTGATAATTAAAAAAAGGCAGGCGCGGAAATGAGGGTTTTTGGACGCGGGCTCGGCAGATTGAAGGCGTGGTTGCGCGCGCAGGTCCCGCTGGTTCCGGCTGGGATCGATGCGTGCGAATTCGAGTGCAGGGAGACGTGGTGCTCCCCCGAACGGATGGATGACTGCCCGCGTCGGCTGCATCGGGCCGCACGGCGGTCAGAGCTCGCAGAAGGGGCGGACCAGATCGCTCCTGCAACCGCTGGCGCGCTTGCCGAGCGCGAACGGATGGGGTCGGATTCCGCTGTCGCGGCGGGAAAAGGCGCACTCTGAACGTGCCGCAGTGGCCGGGCGGCTGACCCCTTAAGCGGGCGAAAAGCAATGCTAACGCCCCCCTATGTTCTCTTCATCGGCGATGCCCGCGATCAGCTGGCGGCCAAGACGGCGGCTGGCGTCGGCTATTGGCGCCCCGATCGATGCGTCGGTCAGATCCGCCTTGACGGCTGCCAGGCCAAGTTCGAGCTGCCGGTCATGACGGTTGCCGACGCCTGTGCTGCCGGCGCCCGGACGTTGATCGTCGGTCTCGCCAACGCCGGCGGCACCATCTCCGAGAACTGGCTGCCGACGTTGACGCAGGCGCTCGCGGCCGGCCTCGACATCGCGAGCGGTCTGCATCAACGGCTGACGGATATTCCATCCCTGCGCGCGGCGGCGGCGGCATCCGGATGCAAGCTGATCGATGTCCGCCATCCGCAGCAAACGTTCTCGGTCGGCACCGGCGCGCGGCGGCCAGGGCGGCGGCTGCTCACCGTTGGCACCGATTGCTCCGTCGGCAAAATGTACACGGCCCTTGCGGTCGAACGGGAGCTGAAGCAGCGCGGCATCGCCGCCGATTTCCGAGCAACCGGCCAGACCGGCATCTTCATCGCCGGCGCCGGCGTTTCCATCGATGCCGTGGTCGCCGATTTCATTTCCGGCGCCGTCGAGTGGCTGGCGCCGGCGAATGCGCCCGATCACTGGGACGTCATCGAGGGCCAGGGATCGTTGTTCCATCCGTCCTTTGCCGGCGTCAGCCTTGGCCTTCTGCACGGCGCCCAGGCAGAAGCGCTGGTCATGTGCCACGAGCCAACACGGACGCACATGCGCGGCTTGCCGCACCAGCCGATGCCGTCGCTGAACGACTGCATTGCCGCCAACGAGGCCGCGGCACGGTTGACCCGGCCGGATGCACGCTGCATCGGCGTCGCCGTCAACACCAGCGGCCTGCCGGCGGCGGCCGCGGCGGACACCCTTGAGCAGCTCGCCGATGCGAGCGGTCTTCCCTGCATCGATCCGGTCGCTGGCAGTGTGGCCCCGCTGGTGGAGCGCCTGCTCGCGTGACCCGATCGCTGCGCGCCTGGGCGGAGACTTGGCCGCTCGCCCGGCCGTTCGCGATCTCCCGCGGGACCAAGACGCAAGCGCACGTGATCGTCTGCACGGTGGAGGAAGACGGCTGCATCGGCCGCGGTGAGTGCGTTCCTTACGCCCGCTACGGCGAGAGCGTGGGCTCCGTGCTCGCCAGCATTCGTGAAGCCGCTCCCGTCATCGCCGCCGGCTTAGATCGTCCCGGCCTGATCGAGCGGTTGCCGGCGGGCGCGGCGCGCAACGCCATCGACTGCGCACTGTTCGACTGGGAAGCGAAAGCGCAAGGCCGCCGAGCCTGGGACATCGCCGGTGTCGCAGCACCTGCGGTGCAGACGACAGCCGAGACCATCGCGCTTGATGATGTCGACGGCATGGCACGCGCCGCGCGGGCACTGAGCGATCGGCCGCTCTTGAAAGTGAAGGTGGGCGGCTACGATGTCATCGCCCGCGTCGCGGCGGTTCGACGTGCAGCCCCGCGCGCACGCCTGATCGTGGATGCCAACGAAGCCTGGGATCGCCAGACTCTCGATGCGGTCTGCCAGCCGCTGGCAGACCTAAGCGTGGAGATGATCGAGCAACCGCTCCCGGCCGACGAGGACGGCGCCCTGGCCGGCTACCGCGGGCTCGTGCCGCTGTGCGCGGATGAGTCCTTCCACACCGCAGCCGACCTGGAGCGCTTGAAGCCCCTCTTTCGGATCATGAATATCAAGCTCGACAAGGCGGGCGGGCTGACCGCCGCGCTGGCGCTGGCGCGCCAAGTGCATGCCGCGGACCTGCGCATCATGGTCGGCTGCATGGTGGCAACCTCGCTCGCCATCGCGCCGGCACTGCTGCTCGGCACGCTGGCGACGGTGATCGACCTCGACGGCCCGCTGTGGCTGGCGAATGACCGTACGCCCGGCCTTACGATCCGAGCTGGCCGGATCGGCCCACCACCGGCAGAGCTGTGGGGATGAGCTGCCGCACCTGATCTTGCCCGTTTGGGCCTTCTGTCGGCGCAGCGGCGGCGGCCGCCGCCGCTCCCTCGCCCTCACACCCTGCGCAGGACCGCAACCCGCATCGGTTGCTCGAACACCCAGCCATCTTCCGTCTGCGTGCCGAGACGGGCGAAGTCGCGCCGCAGGACCTCCTCCTCCTCCTCGAAACGGGTCCGGATGTTGGGATTGATCGTGGTCAGGCGATCATGGAAGGCCTGAAAATCGGCGAGCGCGACCGTGTCGAGATGACTGAGCGCTTTCTCCAGGAGCAAACCGTACTCCGGAGCCCGCATCAACGCGTGCTGGGCATTGTTGCGCACGATCGTCTCGTCGTGGATCGTCTTCATCAGCTCGAAGTAGGGACCTTCGGGAAACGGTTCGGAAATGTAGAGAATGCCGCCGTTCTTGAGGACGCGCGCCGCCTCGTGCAGGGCGCTCTGCATGATGGAGCCATCGACGTGGTGCAGAGAATTGAAGTAGACGACGATATCGGCGAAGCGGTTCGGAAACGGCAGATCCTCCGCAGAGCCTTGGATATAGTCCTCGTCGGCGACCGCCTTGGCCGCGCGGGCGAGAGCGAGTTGCCGCGGGCTGACTTCGACGCCGTGAACGTGCGCGCCGCGGCGGGTCATCTGCCGCGTCAGCCAGCCATTGCCGCAGCCGACGTCGATGACGGTGGCGCCCTCAAGGTGCAGGAACTCCTCAATCACCTTCAGGCTCGCCCGCTTTTCCATTTCTTTGCCCACGTTGATCACTCGCTGGTCATCACTGTTCGGTTTGGCTTAAAACGCACCCGTAACCCGATATCGGGCCTTTGTAACGCATCTCAATCATGACGGAAACCTACGACGAAATCCGCGCTTCTGTACGCGCCTTGTGTTCCCGCTTCCCCGACCCGTATTGGCGCCAACTCGACTCAGAACGCGCCTACCCGGAAGCGTTCGTGCGCGCGTTGACCGAGGCCGGCTTTCTTGCCGCCTTGATCCCGCCCGAATACGGGGGCAGCGGCCTTGGCCTCGGCGCGGCCTGCGCGATCCTCGAGGAAGTGCAGCGTTCGGGCGGCAACGCCGCCGCCTGTCACGCGCAAATGTACACGATGGGAACAGTTCTGCGCTACGGCAATGCCGAGCAGAAGGCGACCTTCCTGCCGGCGATCGCATCCGGGGCGCTGCGGCTGCAGGCGTTCGGCGTGACGGAGCCGACAAGCGGCACCGACACCAGCCGCATCCGCACCACCGCCGTCGCCGACGGTGACAGCTACATCGTCAACGGCCAGAAAGTGTGGACCTCGCGAGCAGAATACTCGGACCTGATGCTGCTCTTGGCCCGTACAACGCCGCGCGAACAGGCGGCGCGGCCGCACGACGGCATGTCGGTATTCCTGATCGATCTGCGTGCCTGCCGCAGCGCTGGCCTGACGATTCGGCCGATCCGCGCGATGCTCAATCACCATGCGACCGAGGTCTTTTTCGACAACTTGCGCATTCCGAAAAGCAGCCTGATCGGCGCGGAGGGAAAGGGGTTTCGCTATATCCTCGACGGCATGAATGCCGAACGCATCCTGATCGCAGCCGAATGCATCGGCGATGCCCGCTGGTTCATCGATCGCGCGTCGGCTTACGCGAAGGAACGCCACGTGTTCGGCCGGCCGATCGGCCAGAACCAGGGCATTCAGTTCCCGATCGCCCGCGCCTACGCCGCTACCGAGGCGGCCGCCCTGATGGTGCAGCGCGCTGCCGGTCTGTTCGATGCCGGCCTTGCCTGCGGTACCGAGGCCAACATGGCAAAGCTGCTCGCCGCGGACGCGTCCTGGGCGGCCGCCGACATGTGCCTGCAGACGCACGGCGGCTTCGGATTCGCGGTCGAGTACGATGTTGAGCGCAAGTTCCGTGAGACACGGCTCTATCAGGTGGCGCCGGTGTCGACCAACCTGATTCTCGCGTATCTTGCCGAGCACGTCCTCGGCCTGCCGCGCTCGTATTGATGGCTGGCCGCACGCGATCGACAGCGCCGGTTGATGCCGTCATCGTGCTCGGCGCCGCTTTGGCCGGGCCAGGGGTCCCCGGGCCGGCGCTGATCCGCAGGCTCAAACACGGTATCGCGCTGTTCCGCCGCTGCGGCGCGAGGCATCTCGTTGTGTCGGGCGGCGTCGTCCAGGCAACGCCGGCCGAGGCCGTCGTCATGCGGGCGCTGGCACGCGCGGACGGCATCGCCGACGCGTGCATCATCGTTGAGGACCAGTCGCGCAACACCTTCGAGAACGGCGTCTATTGCGGCCGCTTGATGCGGGAGAACGGCTGGCTGAATGTGCTGATCGTCACCGACGGCTTCCACCTGCCGCGCGCCTTGCTGGTCTTTCGCTGTCTCGGCCTGCGCGTAGGTGGCGAGGGGGTCCCGCGGCCGGCAACCATCCCGCGCTCGCGCTGGACGCGCCAGTACGCGATCGAGATGCTGCGCCTGATGCGCAGCGCCTACCTGTTCTGCCGCGGCACCCACAAACCCGTCCTCAAGGCGGTCTGGAAGAATTGACGGCGTCGGGCAGCCTCTCCATCGCGGCAGCCGCTTTTCTTGCAGGCGCACAGCAACTTTAAGTCGCTTTGATGCAATACATGCACCGCAGTAGGGGCAACCGGCGTGCGAATGGCAGCACGGCCATCCCTTCTGCGATCGAGCGTGACTATTTTATCTATTGTTTGCCAGTAAGTTATGGGAACGTGCCGCGGCTTCCGCCAGACATGACAAATTTGCAGGCGAGCGTCACGAAAATCTCATTTGCGTTTCACGTTGCGAACCATTATCTTCTGTTTTGTGCGGTGCAGCACGGTCATTCACGTGACGCCGGTGTTGGCCGCACTTCTTGGACGTTTCCTCCCAAAACTCGGGCCGCTTCATGCGGCCCCTTTTTTTGGGGGGTCCGGCCGGGTCGCTGAAAGCTAGCGCGACCGGATCGCGTCCGGCCCGCGCTCGATCAACAGCCGCGCCAGCATCGTCATCTGCTCGCTGATGCGGGCGAGGCCCGCGTGCGGGGTGATGGTCTCTTCATTCATGTAGAGGGCGCGGTTGATCTCGATCTGGAGCGCGTGCCGTCCCCCGCCCGGCCGGCCGTAATGGCTGGTAATGTAGCCGCCGGCATAGGGGATGTTGCGGCGGACCGAATAGCCAAGGTTGCTGAGGAAGCCCTCGACAAGCTGAGTGAGCGAGGGAGCGCAGGACGTGCCGAAGCGGTCGCCAAGCACAAAATCGGCGCGGCGCACGCCGGCATCGGCTTCGCAGGACCCGGCAACCGACGGCATCGAATGGCAATCGATGAGCAGATAACAGCCATGCCGCGCAAAAGCCTGCCGCAGCAGCGCATCGAGCGCCGCGTGAAACGGGAAATAGTTCTGCTCCAGGCGTTGGACGATCTGCGGGAAGTCGAGCTTGTGGGCGTAAATGGCATCGCCGCTCGCCACCACGCGCGGAATCGTGCCGAGGCCGGCGCGGACGCGAGGCGAGGTGGTATTGATGTAGCCCGGCAGGGCTTGCACGAACATCGTCGGGTCGAGCTCGTAGGCCTCCCGGTTTGGATCGACGTAGACACGCGGGAAATGGGCTTTGAGAAAGCTGGCGCCACAGCGCGAGACCGCAGCGAAAATCTCATCGACGAAGGCATCTTCCGAGCGCCGCAGCGTCATGACGTCGAGCTGGACTGAAGCGATGAACTCGGGAGAGTATTTTTTGCCGCTGTGAGGCGATGTCAAAACTACTGGTGATGCCGCATCAGAATACGCTTCAAGAGGCGACGACCCGACCGGGTCACTGACAGGAGAAACAGGGATCAAATTGCCTTATCTTCTCGCCAATAGTCTTGCCACCTTCTGCTCATGCTGTCGCCTGAATTCAGGCTCGACACCCAAAGCCCATCCGCGGGGGTGGCGGCGCCAGCAAGACGATCCAACACATGGACCGTTCGGCCGTCGCGTGCAAGGGCCTAATTGCCAAGGCAGATCCGTGTGCTAATATCCGCGGCCGAGGGCGGGCGCGTAGCTCAGCGGGAGAGCACTACGTTGACATCGTAGGGGTCACAGGTTCGATCCCTGTCGCGCCCACCATCCCTTGCGTGCCGACCGCCGCACCCGCCGGCGGTTTTCGCATCGCCGCACCCGCCGGCGGTTTTGCATCGTGGCCGATCGCTCCTTAACGTGATGTTAACGGCACTCGGTTTGAATAAAGGGGCCGGTGCCGGCCGCAGAGGAAGCTCCCCTCGGGTAGTGCCGGTTTGAACCGCCCCCAAAGGGACCTTCCATGGCCTATCAGCTAACGATCCCGCCGGAGCCGTTCAGCCCGCGGAACGATGAGGCAGAGCCAAAGCCGGCCGAAGTGGCGGACGCCAGGCTCGGCATCTACCGCGCCGGCATGCTCTACATCGCGGCCGACCTGCAGCGCGTTGCCCGATTCGCGCCCCCTGCCCAAGCGAGCCAGGTGCTGGCACTCAGCCGCCTCGTCGCGACGTTGGGCCGCAGCCAGGAGCAGCCCCCGGTCGACGACGAATAGGATCGGCTCGGAACCAGCCGCGGTTCCGCATTCCGCATTTGCGCTCGTGGCGAACCGGCTGCCGTCGGCTATACTGCCGCCGCATCCGCCTGCGCCCGGCTCCTCGGGAAGGCACAAGCTCGACCGGTGTGCATTCTCATGGACCACGCCCTTCGCGTCGCCATCGTCGCATCGGCGCATGACGAGGCGCAATGCGCTGCCGAACGGCTCAAGGCCGCCTACGCCGTCGTGCCGCCTGAGCAGGCTGAGGTGATCGTCGCCTTGGGCGGCGACGGCTTCATGCTGGAAACGCTGCACCGCCACATGCAGCGCCATGTGCCAATTTTCGGCATGAACCGGGGCTCCGTCGGCTTCCTCATGAACACCTTCGAGGAGGCCGGCCTGATTGAACGGCTTCAGCGCGCGGAAACGATCAAGCTCAACCCCTTGCTGATGAGCGCGCACGACCGCAGTGGCAAGGTGCATCTGGCACACGCCATCAACGAAGTGTCACTCCTGCGCGAGGCCCGCTACGCTGCCAAACTGCGGCTCGAGATCGACGGCATCATCCGCATGCAGGAGATGATCTGCGATGGCGTTCTGGTCGCGACACCGGCCGGCAGCACCGCTTACAACTTCTCCGTAAACGGCCCGATCCTGCCGCTAAACGCCCGCGTGCTGGCGTTGACGCCGATCAGCGTATTCCGCCCGCGCCATTGGCGCGGCGCGATCCTGCCGCAGGATGTCAAGGTACGGGTCGAGGTCCTGTTCCCGGAAACGCGGCCCGTGAGCGCGGTCGCCGACTACACCGAAGTCCGCTCGGTCGTGCGGGTCGAGATCCATGAGGACCGGGCGGTCGCGCTGACGCTGCTGTTCGATCCGGAGCACAACCTGGAGGAGCGGATCGTCAAGGAGCAGTTCCTCCTTTGACGACGTGCCTTGCGCCGAGCCGGCGCCTAAAGATTATCTGCGCCGATCCGGCGCTTAATGGCTATCTGCGCCAACGGCCGCGCCGACGGAGGAGAAGCCATCGCGTTCGAGGAGGTCCTTGAGCGCCCGCAGGCAGCGCGGAACCAGCGCCGGCCCCTGGTAGACAAGCGCCGTGTACAGTTGCACCAGCGAGGCACCGGCGCGGATCTTGGCGTAGGCATCGGCCCCGGATGCGACGCCGCCGACGCCGATCAAGGGAATCGTGGCGCCAGTCAAGCGATAAAGTTCGGCCAACACGGCGGTTGAGCGGCGGAACAACGGCCGGCCGCTCAACCCCCCGGCCTCGCTGCGATACCGCCCATCGAGCCCCTCCGGCCGGTCGGTGGTCGTATTGGTGGCGACGATGCCGTCGACGCCAGCCTCAAGGGCGACGGCGGCGATCTCGGCGAGCGCGGCGGCATCCAAGTCCGGCGCAATCTTGATGAGAAGCGGCGTTCGTGCCGCCGCCTCGCTCCGTGCCGCCTGGACCGCCTGCCACAGACGCTGCACCTGCTTGCCCGCCTGCAGGGCGCGCAAGCCCGGCGTATTCGGCGATGACACGTTGATCACGAGGTAATCGACGCGGCCCGCCAGCGCCCGCACGCCGCGCGCGCAATCGGCGATCGGATCGCCGCTGTCGCGATTGGGGCCGACGTTGGCACCGATCGGGCCGGCCCCGCGTCGCACGGCACTCAAGCGGGCGGCGACTGCGGATAGCCCGTCGTTGTTGAAACCGAGGCGATTGATGAGCGCCTGCTCTCCGGCCAAGCGGAACACCCGCGGCCGCGGGTTGCCTGCCTGCGGCCGCGGCGTGATCGTGCCGGTTTCAACGAAGCCGAAGCCAAGCCGCTGCAGGCCGGCAACGGCTTCCGCATTCTTATCGAAGCCGGCCGCCAGGCCGAGCGGGTTGGCGAAATCGAGGCCCCACACCCGCGAGCGGAGCGATGGCGCATCAAGCGGCGGCGCAGGCGGGACGAACCCAAGCCGAAGCGCGGCGATCGCGAGCGCGTGCGCCCGTTCGGGCTCGATCTGCCGCAGCATCGGCCACACGAAAGGGTAGAAATCGATCACCTGCGCCTCCTGGGCCTCGCGGGCGGCGGCCGCCGCAGACGAAAGGCTGCCCTCGCCTGGGCATTCCTTCGCTCGCCTGCGCTCTCGATGCCAGGATAACCTGACACACTGCGCGATTGTATCTTCGCGCGCAAAACCGTTAGGCTGCGACGATCCGGTCCTGGATGGGGCACCCCCTTTGTCGGACGATGCTGCCGTTCTGTTCGCCAACGATGCCTTCTACGCGGCGTTTGCCGGACGCGATTTTGCGGCCATGGAACGGCTGTGGTCGGAGCGGCCGTCGGTGTCCTGCATCCATCCCGGCTGGCCGCCGATTGCCGGCCGCCAGGAGGTCATGGAGAGCTGGCACGCCATCCTGACCGGCCAGCACGCGCCCGAGATCGCGTGCTGCAACGCGCGCGCCTACCTCCTGGGCGAGACTGCCTACGTCATCTGCTACGAGATCCTCAAAGGCACGACGCTGGTTGCGACCAACGTGTTCATACGTGAAGGTGGCGCGTGGCGAATCGCGCATCACCAGGCCGGCGCCGCGCCGCCGGTCGCGCTGGCGGAAGAAAAGCCGCGCAGGCTGCAATAGCCTCCCGCCGATCGCCTCGCCGCGGTGGCGGGTCTGCGCTATTCCCCCTCCTCGGCAACGATCTCTTCGAGGCGCTGGCGGTTGAGGATCGTGATTGCGCCGCGCTTGAGCCCGATCAGGCCTGCATCTTCCCACGCCCGCAGCTGCTTGTTCACCGCCTCGCGCGAGGTGCCGATCATGCTTGCAAGCATATGCTGGGAGAGCCGAACCATTCCCAGCTCGCCTCCAGTGCCGTTCCCCGCGGCATGATCGGCCGCCGCCAGCAGGCGCTTGGCGAGACGCGAGCGGAGATTAAGAAAGAAGAAGTCCTCGACCTGGGCACTGGTGGCCCGCAGCCGTTCGCACAGCACCTCCAAAAGCTTGACGCAGACCCTGGGGTTGCGTTCGAGGAACGGCAAAAAGTCCCGCCGGCTCAAGACGACAAGTTCGGTCGCATCCATCGCAAACGCATCGGCGGTGCGCGAGCCGCCGTCGATCAGCGCGATCTCGCCGAACACTTCACCGGGGTTGATGACGTTGAGGACGACCTCCCGCCCCTCACTCGAGTACGAGCAAATGCGCACGCGGCCGTGCACGACCGCCATCATCGAACTGCCCGGATCACCCTTAAGGAAGACGGCCTCGTTCGTCTTGCACAGCCGCGTGACCGCCATCCGCGCCAACTGGTCGAGCTCGGCCGGCGCGAGGTACTTCAACAGAAAATGCTGTCCCAACAAATCCCTGATGCCGGGGATCATTACAGCCTCCCGTGCACCCCGAGCGCCAAGCCGGTCGCCGGCCCACGCCGATCGCGCGCAGCTCGCTCAAGCCGTCGTTATCCCGACGGCGGGCGATGGGGGAGAAGCGATGGGCGGCTGGCCACTGCCGGCCGCCCTCGCAATCGTCCATGAACCGCCGGAGCGCGGATCGCCGCCGCGTCAGGCCGCAGGCGGAATGCGCAGCACCTGCCCCGGGTAGATCTTATCCGGGTGGGTCAGCATCGGCTTATTGGCCTCAAAAATTTTATTGTATGTGCTGGCATCACCATAGTGCTGTTTGGCAATCTTGGACAGTGTATCGCCGGCCTTCACTGTGTAGAAAGTAGCGGCCTGCCCGGCAGTCGCAGTGATGTTGTCCTCTACTTTCGCGATTCCCTCGACATTACCGAGGGTGAGGACGATTTTTTCCTTCGTCGCTTGATCGACCGCCGCGCCGTCAACCTTGACCGTATCGCCCTCGACCTGGAGCTTGATATCCTTCGCCTCCAGACCGTGCTTGCCAAGCTCGGCCATGAGCTGATCGGTCGTCGGCGGCTTATCGCCACCCAGACCCAGTTTGGCTCCGGCAGCCTTGATGAAATCGAAGATACCCATGATCGTTTTCTCCTCCTTCCCGTGTGGATGTCGTCGTTACGTTTCTCGCGCTCGCGTCGATAATGCCCGCTAGACGTTAGCCGCGCACGTTAAACCTTCCCACGCACCGGCTGCAAGCCGCCGACAGCGCCGCGGCCGACGCTCAACATCGACAGCGCCGCGGCCGGCGCTCAATAGGTCATCCGAGCATCGAGCGTCTTTGCGCTCTCGATCCAGCGGGTGACCTCGGCCGCGCTCGGCACGCGCCGGGTCAGTTTTTTGGCCGTATTGACCTCGGCCAGTTTCACCGCCAGGTTCTCCGCGTTGCGCCCGCCAAGTTCCTTGACGGTATCGACGCCGGCAGCCTCCAGCAGCTCCGAGAACTCCGCGCCGATGCCGGAGACCCGCATCAGATCCGCCATGTTCGCCCATTTCAGTAGCTGCTTCTCGGCAAGCCCTGTCCGTTCCGCAAGATCACGCCGCCCTTTCGGTGCGGCACAGGCGGTCAGCAGATCGGCGGTCGTCTTGATCCCGGCCTCGCGCAGCTTGCCCGCCAAAACCGGCCCGATCCCTTCAATCTCCTCGACATTGATGCTCAAGATTTTCTCCCCGGGTTCTTAGGAAGCGCCAACCGAACGCGAGTATTGCGCAACAAGGGCAGAAAGGTCGAGGGCGAGAATGATCGGCCCGGCCGCGAACGTTTCCGGCAGCAAAATCCTCCGGAGGCCGATCCGCGTGTCGGCATCGCCCGAGGATCGCCCCGTCCGCCGCCAATCGCCGTATTGACAGGCCAAACAAGCGCGGACTAATCGTCACCCGAGAAGACAAGAGCGGGTTTGACAGCCGGAAGACGGTTGTCCTGCCGCAAGCGGCGGAAGCGAAAGGCCATGCGATGGGCTGGGCAGTCCCGGTTGCTGCAGACGCGCTGCGTGCGTGCTTAGGGAGCCGGCGCTGGCCGCGGACGGTGGACGTCCGCCGCCGCAACGCGTTCGAGCTGGCACCATCGATTCTGCCGGCAACGACGTGGCACGATCATCGCGCGGCGGCCGAATGGGGGCGCGATTACCGCGATGAGCCGTGGGTTGTCGTCTATTGCGCGCACGGCGAACAGCTGAGCCAAGGGGCAGCCGCTGTTCTGCGCTCGGCCGGCGTCAACGCCTCGTTTCTGCAGGGCGGCTTCAGCGCCTGGCATTCCCTGAACGCACCGACCATCGCCCGCGGGAAACTGGCAAACCTCGGCCCGGACCGGCCGAGCCGGTGGGTCACGACGACGCGGCCGTCGGTCAATCAACTTGCGTGCCCGTGGTTTATCCGCCGTTTCGTCGAGCCGAAAGCGCATTTTCACTTCGTCACCGCCGAGCATGTGGCCGCGGTGGCGCAAGAGATCGGCGCCATCGCCTTCGATGTTTTCGGCTCGCCGTTTCCGCCCGATCCCAGCGGGATCCCCCTCGAAGCGATGGTGAGCTTTTTCGACGTCAGCGATCCCGCCCTGCAGCGGCTGGCGGAGATCGTCCGGGCTGCCGACAGCGGGGCATTCGAGCTGGCACCCCAGAGCGCCGGCGTGGCCGCGCTCGCGGCCGGCCTCGCGAACAGCGCCGCGGACCGGGAGCAATTCGAGGCGGCGCTCACCCTCTTCGATGCCCTTTACGCATGGGCACGTGCGAACGAATCGGCTCAGGCTTTGCCGAACGCGACAACCGCGGCCGCGCTGCCGCCGGCCTAGCCGCCAGTTCAACCGACAAATCGCGCGGCGGCACGGCGTCTCGACGTGAACGCGCAACGGAGCACCTCGACGATGGGCGCAGTCCCGACCTTTGCCCTGCCGCCGACCTTCCTCGGCCTCAGGTCCGAGCGCGTCGGCGCGGCGATCACGGTCGCCGGCATCCCCTTCGATCTCGGCACCACCAATCGGCCGGGCGCCCGCTTCGGCCCGGAAGCGATCCGCAGCGCAAGCCGGATGCTCGTCGATGGCGATCATCCGGTGTTTGCCGTCGCTCCGGCAAGCCTGTCTGTGTGCGACACCGGGAATTTCAAGATTGCGCTCGGCGACATCGCCGCAACCTTGGCGCTGATCGAGGCCCAGGCGGCCGAAATCGGCCATCTGATCAGCCTCGGCGGCGATCATACGATCACCCTGCCCCTCATGCGCGCGTTGGCGCCCCGGTACGGTCCGCTGGGGCTGATCCATTTCGACGCGCACCTCGACACTTGGCCGGACAGCTTTGGCCAGAGCTTCGGCCACGGCTCGCCGTTCTTCCATGCTATCGAGGAGCATCTGGTCGATCCGCAGCGGATGGTGCAGATCGGCATCCGCTCGCCCGTTCAGCAGGACGTCGCCCGCTGGACCCGCGAGCGCGGCGTGACCATCATTGCGGCCGAGGCCGTCCACGAGCGTGGGCCGGCCGCAATCGCGACCCAGGTGCGGGCCGTCGTCGGCAGCGGTCCGACGTACCTCAGCTTTGATATCGACGCGCTCGATCCCGCGTTTGCGCCCGGCACCGGCACGCCCGAGATTGGCGGCCTCGCCACTTGGCAGGCGCAATCGATGCTGCGCCGCCTGGTCGGGCTCCGCTTTGTCGGCATGGACGTCGTTGAGGTGGCGCCCGCTTACGATACGGCCGAGATCACGGCTCTGGCAGCTGCAACCTTCGCATGGGAATACCTGGCGCTCCTCAGTCAGACCGGGATGCCGACACCGGCCCGGTGATGCCCGCCACCGAAGCGGACCTGTTCGCGTTTCTCGCCCGGCTTGGCATCGCGACCCGGACCGTGCGCCATCGGCCGGTGTTCACGGTCGATGAAGCACAAAGCGTGCGCAGCGGCCTGCCCGGCGGGCACACCAAAAATTTGTTCTTGAGGGATAAGAAGGGGGTGCTTTGGCTGGTGGTGGCGGAAGAGACAGCGGCCGTCGACCTCAAGACACTGCCCGGACGCGTCGGCGCCGGCCGGCTTTCGTTTGCCAGCCCGTCCGTTCTCAAGGACGTGCTCGGCATTGTGCCGGGATCGGTTTCGCCGTTTGCGCTCATCAACGATACCGCACGCGTCGTCCGCTTGGTGCTTGACGCCCAGTTGCTGCGCTTTGATCCGCTCAACTTCCACCCGCTCGATAACAGCGCGACCACCGCGATCGGCGCGCGTGATCTCCTTGCCTTCCTCGCGGCGCTCGGCGTTGAGCCGTTGATCCTTGATCTCGGCGCCGATGGTATGGACGGCAGACCTTGAGTGCGGGGGAGGAAGCTGCCATCTATCGGTAAGATTGAATCGCCCCATGAACGCAGATCCGGTTGTCACGCAATGATTCTTGAACCGAAACCGAGCGCAAACGCCGGCGCCGGCGTCATCAAGGACGCCGATGAGAAAAGCTTCCAGGCCGACGTCATCCAGGCCTCGATGAGTGTGCCCGTCATCGTCGATTTCTGGGCACCCTGGTGCGGCCCGTGCAAGCAGCTTGGACCGCTCCTTGAGGGCGCGGTGCGCAAGGCTGCCGGCCGGCTGCGCCTGGTCAAGGTCAATGTCGATCAGTGTCAGCACCTTGCCGCCCAGCTGCGGGTTCAGTCGATCCCGATGGTCTATGCCTTCGTCGGCGGGCGCCCGGTCGATGCCTTCGTCGGCGCGCAGCAGGAGAGCCAGATCAACGCCTTCATCGATCGCCTGCTGCAGGCTGCCGGCCAAGCCGCCGAGGGGCCGGCCGAACAGGCGGCAGCGCTGCTGGAAGCCGGCAACGGGCGTGCTGCCGCCGATCTGTTCCAGCGGATCCTGGCGCAAGACCCCGGCAACACCAAGGCCGCCGCCGGGCTGGTCCGCGCACGCGTACTGCAGGGGGATCTCAGGGCCGCGCGCAAGGTGCTGGACGGCCTGCCGCCGGCGGTGGCGAAAAGCGGGGACGTGGCAGCGGCCGCGGCGGCAGTCGAACTCGCAGAAGAGGGCGCCGGGGCTGGTGACGTCGCCAAGCTACGGCGCACGTTGGAAGCGGCCCCTGATGACCACGCAACGCGGTTTGCGCTGGCCGTCGCGCTCTACGGCAAACAGCACTTCGAGGCCGCCATCGAGGAATTGCTGCGGATCATCCGCGCCGACCGTGATTGGAACGAGGAAGCGGCGCGCAAGCAGCTGGTGAAGGTTTTCGATGCCTTGGGACCGAGCCACCCGCTGACCCTCGCGTCGCGCCGGCGGTTGTCAGCGATCTTGTTCTCATGAGCGAGCCCCTTTCCGACGATCTTCTGCGCGGCCTGCCGCACGTCCTGCCGATTTTTCCGTTGGAAGGCGCGCTGCTGCTGCCGCACGGGCACCTGCCGCTGCACATCTTTGAGCCGCGCTACCGCAGCATGGTCGAGCATGCGCTCGGCCGCGGCCGCATGATCGGCATGATCCAGCCGCGCAGCCCCTATGCGCATCCAGTCCCCGATGATGCCGACATCTTCGCGCTCGGCTGCGCCGGCCGCATCGTTTCATTCTCCGAAAGCGAAGACAGCCGCTTCCTGATCACGCTGAAAGGCGTTTGCCGCTTCCGCGTGATCGAGGAATTGCCGCCGCAGTGCGGTTTCCGCCGGGTGATGCCGGACTACGGGCCATTTCACGGCGATTTCGGCCCCCTGTCCGAGGAGGGCATCGACCGCGAGCGACTGCTCGACGCCGCCCGCGCATTTCTTAAATTGAAAGCGATCGACTGCGACTGGAGCGCGGTGCAGGCGGCTCCGACCGCAGCGCTGGTCACGGCATTCGCCATGACCTGTCCCCTGGAGCCGCGCGAGAAGCAGGCGCTCTTGGAATGCGGGAGCTTTATGGAGCGAGCGGAGATGCTGATATCGCTGTTCGCGATGGCGGCCCTGGAGTCGGATGCACAGCCCTCGCGCAGCGAGCATTAGGACCGCGGCTGCTGGCGGAAAGAGGGCAAAGCGTGGAGGGACGGATGGCGGAGCGCATGGTCGATCCGAGATTGCTGGAGATGCTGGTGTGCCCTTTGACCAAGGGGACGCTGCGCTATGAGAGCAAGACGCAGGAACTGATCAGCGTACAGGCGGGCCTCGCGTTCCCCATTCGCGACGGTATCCCGATCATGCTGGTTGACGAAGCGCGGGTCCTCGATGCG
This sequence comes from Defluviicoccus sp., assembly GCA_049291695.1. Taxonomy (GTDB): domain Bacteria; phylum Pseudomonadota; class Alphaproteobacteria; order Rhodospirillales; family Defluviicoccaceae; genus Defluviicoccus. The sequence continues at coordinate 15,198 of JBATPX010000127.1, read as the reverse complement.
AGCGCGGCCGCGGGGCAGGAGAGCCGCTCGTGACGACAAGCCTTGGAACGCGGCACCAGCCGCTGGAGATACGGCTGAAGCGCGACGAGAAGGTGCTCGAGATCGACTTCGAGGACGGCCGCTGTTTCCTCCTGCCGGCCGAACTCTTGCGCGTCGAGAGCCCGTCAGCCGACGTTCAGGGTCACAACCCGAGCCAGAAGACGATTGTCGCTGGCCGCCGCCACGTCGGCATCATCGGCCTGGAGCCGGTCGGCCATTATGCCGTGCGCATCACGTTCGATGACCTGCACGACACTGGTCTCTATTCCTGGGACTGGCTCTATCACTTAGGTGAGAACCAGGACCGGTTATGGCAGGATTACCTGGCGGCGCTGGCGGAGCACGGCCTGAGCCGCGATCCCTGATATCCCGTGCGGGCCGGCTTCAGCCACGCATCAGGGTCGGCAGATCACCCAGCATGCCCATCGCGTGACGCATGAACAGCCGCTTGAGCGGAGGGACTTGGTTTACCGCAGCAAGGCCGAGATCGCGGGCAAGGCGCACCGGTGCGATATCGTTCGAAAACAGCCGGTTCAGCCCATCGGTGGCGGCCAGCATCATCGCGTTGTCGAAGCGCCGCCAGCGCTCGTAGCGGGCAAGCACGCGGCGCTCGCCGAAGTCACGTCCAGCCGCCTTGGCATCGGCAAGGACGTCCGCGAGCGCTGCCACGTCGCGCAGGCCCATGTTCAGCCCCTGCCCTGCGATCGGATGCATCCCGTGCGCCGAATCGCCCGCCAGCGCCAGCCGGCGGCCAACGACCGTCTTTGCAAACTGCAGGCTCAAGGGGTAGGCCCAGCGCGGGCCGATCAGCGTGATTGCACCGAGGAAGGTGCCGAACCGGCGCCCCAGTTCTTCCGCGAAGCCGGCGTCGTCAAGCGCCATGATGGATGGCACCAGCGCCTCGCGCTCGGTCCAGACAATCGAGGAACGGTTGCCCTTGAGCGGCAGGATCGCAAATGGCCCCGACGGCAGGAAATGCTCGTGCGCGACGCCGTGATGCGGTTTTTCGTGATCCACGGTACAAACGATCGCGGTCTGGCCATAACGCCAGCCGGTGACGCGAATGCCCGCTTCGTCGCGCGTCGGTGAAGTGCGGCCGTCGCAGGCAATCGCCAGCTGCGCCCGCACCCGGCCACCACCGACGAGGGAAGCGTCAACGGCGGTGTCGCCGCGCTCCAACCGGGCGATGCGGGCGGGCGCAAGCAGCGTCACCTCCGGCAATTGACCCAAGCGGTGGAAGATGGCGCGCCGCAGGTAGCGGTTCTCCAGCATGTGGCCGAACGGCTCGTCGCCGACCTCGTCATGCTCGAAGTGCAAGAACAAAGGTGAAGCGCCGTCGGAGACGCGGATATCCAGCATCGGCGCGGCCTCCTCGGCGACCCACTGCCAAAGGCCGACAGCCTCCAACAGCCGCCGCGAGGTGAGCGAAATCGCCGACGCCCGCCCATCGAAACGCGCTTTCACCAGAGCCGCAGGCGGGCTCGCCTCGACGACCACCGACGTCAAACCGAAGTGCGCAAGTGCAGCCGCCAGCGTCCCGCCGACGAGGCCGCCGCCAATAATGAGAATATCTGCGCTCCAGAGCGCTTCCGGTTGGCGGCGCGGAGCCGTCGCTGCTGCGGTCTCTTGGATCATGCTCACCGTTCTTCGCCAACCTCCTTCTCTGGTTATCTGTTAGGCATACCGGCTCGGATGCCCAGTATGCAGGCATAGAAAAGCCGTCGGGACGCTGCTGCGCCACCCCAACACCCTAAAAATACCTCGGATTCGACGGTTATGGATCACTGTTTCAGCGTGGCACGGTTCCTGAATGACGCGGGCGTCGAAAGTGGGGCGACGGTATGCCCTGCCAACAAATGCGAGAATGACGGACAACACGCCAGCCGGGCGCCCAAGCGATGATTGCGATCGCCGATCGCCTGCTGCCGCTTCGGTTGAGGGAAAAAAGACATGAAGCTTGTGACCGCAATCATCAAACCCTTCAAGCTCGACGATGTGCGCGCGGCGCTTACGACGGCCGGTGTTCAGGGCATGACGATCACCGAGGTGAAAGGGTTCGGCCGCCAGAAGGGACAGACGGAAATCTACCGCGGCGCCGAGTACGCCGTCCAGTTCGTGCCCAAGGTACGGATCGACGTCGTCGTCTCGGACGAGATGCTGGACGCGGCGGTGGAAGCCATTCGTGGCGCGGCGCGCACCGACCGCATCGGCGACGGCAAGATTTTCGTCGTCGACGTCGAACGGGCAGTGCGGATCCGCACCGGCGAGACCGACGGCCAGGCACTCTGAGCGCGTGCCGGCGCTGGCAAGGCCTGTCTCGCCGTCTGCAGTCATCACGCGAGGTAAATCCGCTCAAGCGCGCTGCGGGCGACGTTATCGCGCGCGTCAACGGCTTCGATGAAATAGCGGACGTCGCCGGCCCCGACCGGCAGCAGAGCCGTGTAATAGTGAGAAGTGGCCGCGGCCCCGGTCTGTGAGGGATAGGGGCCGCGGTTCTGCATGCTGAGCGTCCGTTCGCCCGCTGGCGTGCGCAGGATGAGGCGCACGTCCTTGAGGCCTGAAACGTCGTGGATGAAGGTGTGCACGATGCCATCGCGCGGTGCGTCCAGGAGGCATCCCTGCCCCCAACGCTTGCCGCCGGGGTTTTCGGGCGTGACCCATGGCGCGAAGATCGTGGGGCCGGTGCGATCGCGGCCCGTCGCCGCCAGCGCCTTCAGGGCCGGCGCCAGCATGCGCTCGCCCAGATTGGCGGCGTTTGTGACCTGCTGGTCCCAGATCGTCTGGCCGGTCCAGTACCAGTAGCAGCTGGTCTCGGCGAGGAGCAGAAGCCGCATCGCCTCGCCAAGCGCCGGATGGTCGGGCTCGGCATCCTCGATCGTATGAACCATATTCTGGAACGCCGTCAGTACGGCCCACGAATTGAGATCCGGCGAGTATGACTCGTTGTAGCGGCTGAACCATTTCATGAACTGCGGATCGCCGTTATCGGCACCGCTCCACGCCCCCGGTTCGATATGCACCGCCCGGCTTGGATCGGGAGGGAAGCGGTCGAGATAATCGCGGATGGTGGTGAGCTCGAAGCGCGGATCCTCGTTCAGCCACTGCACCAGCTGGCCGGTGTTATTCTTGTAATAGCTGTCCGCGCCGCCGCCGTGATTGTCGCCATCCGAATGCAGAAGGAAGAACGGCGGATGCTTGGGATCGAAGCTGCCGGTGGCGACGATCTGGTCGTACACTTGGCCCAGCACGGCCCCGTACAGGAGCGCCCCGTAGCCTCCGCGCGCGTCCTCGTTGCCGATATAGCGTTCCGCCGGCACCGCCACGAGCTTCGAGGTAACGCCGGCGGGATCGGTGTACTGCACGTACTCCGGCTTCAAGAGGCTCGGAGAGATTCTTGATCCTGCCCAGATATTTTGCAGCTGCAGCCAGTCATCCACCGGATCGTTGACCTGCTCCGCCGCATTGGGCGGCAGCATGCCTTCGTTGATGCCGGCGTAGGGGTAGTCACGGCAGGCGCGGAAGCGATGGATCGAATCGTAGATCACCGCCGTCACGCCGGCCTGCAGCAGCGCCGGGATCATCCGCACATGGAACGCCGTCTCCGGCGGGAACAGGATCGTTGACGCCTCGACACCGAACGCCGCGCGGATAATTGCGCGGTGCCACTCGATCTGTTTGACAATGTCGCGCGCCGGAACGAGCGGCATCAACGGGTGGAAGAAACCGAAAGCAGCGAATTCGACGCGCAGGTTGCCACGGGCGGTCTGAAGTTCAGCGGCTTGGCGCAGCGGCTGGTTCCAGCCGCCGAAGCGGCCGCCGCAGAGGTGCTCGGCCGCGCAACGGTCCAGCTGCTCGATCAGCGAGCCGCTCCAGCTGGTTGACAGGCCCGCATGCGGCAGGCCGCCGCCGGCGTACTGATGCACGGCTGCGGGGATGTAATCCGTATACGGCCCCACCCGCGCGCCGAAGATACCGTCCTTTTCGCCGTCCCAATAGGCGCGATCGGTCGTGTTGTAGTACGGCTGGTGCATGTGCTTATGGATGCCGAAGTAGAGCTTGACCGCGTTCGCATCGCCGCCGGCGGTGGCGCGCGGCCGGGTGGCAGGCCTCGGCGCCGCGGCAAGCTTCAAGGTCCGGAACTCCTTGATCCAGTCGCCGCCGCCGGCCTGGCTCAGATCGGCCTTGGTGCAGCCCTCGATCTGCACCCTGATCTCGCCCGGCCCGGCCAGCCCGGCCGGGACATGGGCGACATAGTCGACACCTGCGACTGCGGCCGCCGCGTTCAGCTTGCGCGCGACCGGCTGGATGGCATCGCCCTTGATGATATGCTGGCCGCTGCCTGTATGCAGGATCACTTGCAGAAACGGGGCCGCGGCGTCTGTCGTGAAGGCAATGTCAAACGCCGGATTGCGCCCCTTTTCTTCGCACGTGAGGTTGTCCGGAATTGCGATGCTGACAAACCGCGCAAAGGTGGCCATGGCCTGCTCCCCATCCCGTCGTTGCCACGGCTCGAAGGCTTGGCCGCGGCTTGCCGGCACAGTTATAGCGCGCACCACGCCACGTGCATGCGGAATTCGTTGCCGGCCGCATGCCCTTGTCGGCGTGCGCATCAAGCGTCATTGTGGCCTCCAGGCGAGGTTCAACGAACGAACGACGATGCAAGACGAGGCGACGCTAAATGCGCGAAGGGTGTGGCTTCGGCTCGGCGGGCTGCCACGTCTTGCGGCCGCAGGCACGCTCGCCGTGACCCTCCTCGCCGCCCCTGCACGGGCCGACAGACTGCCAAGCACGGCCATCGTCCCGACCGAGCATGGCACGGTGCGGTTGCGGACGGTGGCGCGCGGCCTTGAACATCCGTGGGCGATCGCGTTCCTGCCCGATGGCCGGCTGCTGGTGACCGAGCGCCCCGGACGCTTGCGCATCGTTGCCGCCGACGGCCGCCTCTCCGTCCCCGTTGCCGGTGTGCCGGCGGTCTATGCCGAGGGCCAGGGCGGTCTTCTCGACATCGCGCTTGACCCCCGCTTCGCCGATAACCGACTGATATACTTTTCGTTTTCCGAGGCCGGCAGCGGTGGCGCCGGGACCGCCGTCGGGCGCGGGCGGCTTATCAATGATGCGGCCGGTGCGGACCGGCTTGACGACGTCACGGTGATTTTCCGCCAGCAGCCGAAGGTACGCGGCGGCCTGCATTTCGGCTCCCGGCTGGTGTTCGGCCGCGACGGCACGCTGTTCGTCACGTTGGGCGAGCGCTACCAACGCGAGCGCGCCCAGCGCCCGGGCGAACATCTCGGCAAACTCGTCCGCATCAACGCCGACGGTACGGTGCCCGCCGACAACCCGTTCGTGAACACGTCCGGCATCCTGCCGGAGATCTATTCGCTGGGCCACCGCAACGTGCAGGGTGCGGCTCTGCATCCCGTAACCGGCCGGCTGTGGACCATCGAACACGGCGCGCGCGGCGGCGACGAGATCAACACGCCCGAGGCGGGCAGGAACTACGGCTGGCCGATCATCACCTACGGCCTCGATTACTCCGGCGCCAGGATCGGCGAAGGCACCGCCAAGGAAGGCCTCGAGCAGCCGCTGTGGTACTGGGATCCCTCGATCGCGCCCTCCGGAGCTGCCTTTTACACCAGCGCGCGCTTCCCCGCGTGGCACGGCAATCTGTTCGTCGGCGCCCTGAAGTCACGGCTCCTGGTTCGCCTCGAGCTCGACGGCATGAAGGTGGTACATGAGGAGCGGCTGCTGGCAGATCTCCAGGAGCGCATTCGCGACGTCCGCGCCGGCCCGGACGGCTTCGTCTATCTCGCCACCGACAGCCCGGACGGCCGCATCCTGCGGCTCGAGCCAGGCCGCCCCGGCGCCGACTAGGGCAGCCGAAGCGGCGGCGGTTCGGCTCATTTCTCTCCCCAGGGGTGTTTTGCGCCGACAGTAATATATACTTAGACGCGAGACGACTTGTGCCTTTCCGGCCACACTCGGCCCCGCACAGGCCTTTTTCTCATCCCCTCGCGCGACCCCGGCCGGCTATCGTGCAGGCCTGGACAAGCGGCATGATTTGTAAGGCTTTTTGCCAGCCGCGGATACCCGCGAATGCGTCGCATTGGCAGCGCGCCGGCCGACCCCCGCCTGCGGGCGGCCTTGACTTTAGGCGTCGAGGTTTGATCTCATCCCCATGCGGCTGAACGCCGGGGTGTTGCACCACCCCGGCAGGAGTTCAGATCGCTGATGGGACAACAACGTGAGGAGTTTTGCTTTGACCCCACACTTTTATACGAAGAATCATGAGGCTGTCGACCCCGTTTTCTTCGCCGTGGTGCCTGACTCGTTCATGCGGCGCGACCCCGGGGACAGCAACCGGCGGCCGGCGAGTTCCGTTACGGGCGAATGGTCGGAAATCACCGACACCCCGCTGTTCGGACCGTGCGATCGATGGAGCTTTTAGGGGCCTCATCCCCTCCCCTAAGGCGCTCTGATAACCCCTGACGAGGCGCTCTCCTCTGGCCACTGCGCACAGGCGAGCGCCTCGTTCTTTTTTCCTGATATCCGTTCCGGGCTCAGTCGTTCGCGCGGCGGCCGCCTCCACCGATGGCGGAGCTGACCTTGGCCACAACGAGCGTGAGCGCTAGCGCACCGCTCACAAGGCCGGCGGCGATGCCGAGGCTGTTGGCGATGACATCGCCGAGCGCGGCCTGCCGCGGCGGCACGAAGAGCTGGAGCCCTTCGAGGAGACAGCCGAAGGCGAACAGAGCGATCGCCAGCCATATCATCGCCCGCCGGCCTGGAAAAGCGATCGCGCCGATCGCGCCCAAAGCCATGAAAGCGGCAAAGTGCTGGATCTTGTCGCTGGCTTCGAAGACCGGCAGCTCCGCCGTCGGCAACAGGCAGCCGACCGCAACCGCACCGGCGAGCAGCGCAAACAGCATGCGACAAACACCGTGATAGGGCGCGACAGGCCCGGTCGGCAGGTGTGCCGATAATGGCTCGCCGCCAAGCGCTCGCTGCGTCGGATCGGGGTTCGGCTGTCGCTTCGGCAAAGCCATCGGTGATCACATGCCTTGTCTACCGCTCGCCGGCCGCCGGATCTTTGCCTGACGGACCGGGACCTGACCCACCCGGCGTTGCGAGCGAGGACGGCGGCAGCAGCCATAATCGCAGCGGCGGCAGGACGAACACCGTGCACACCGTGGTCCAGATCAGGGCCACCGTCAGCAGCACCCCCATGCTGCGCATGCCGGGATGGGAGGACAGCGCCAGCGAGCCAAAGGAGCCGATGGTCGTGAGTGCGCTGTAGAGCACAGCCCGCGGCGTGGACGTCTCCAGCAGCGTCACGGCCCGTTCCTCCTGCCCGCGCAGCACCATGTGGATGCCGCCCGCCACGCCCAGGCCGAACAACAGCGGCAGGACGATTACGTTGGCGAAATTGAACGGCTGCCCGATCACGACGCCGGTGGCGACCGTCAAACCCGCCGCCAGCAGCAAGGGAGAGAATACCACGCCCGTGGCGCGAACGCTGCGAAAGACTGTGATCAGAAGTGCAAATATCACCGCACCCGCCAGCGCGCCCGCCTGCACGAACGAGCGCAGCACGGCGTAACCGGCTTCGGTGACGACAATCGACTCGCCGGAGGCATCCGGGGCAACCGCCTGCACGTCGGCAGCGAACCGGCGGCGGTTGGCTTGCAGGCGCTGATCTTCCCGCGCAAAGACCTCGACGAGGATGCGGCCGTCGGCGGTCCGCCGCCGCTCCAACAGCGCCGCCGGCAGATCGTCGGCGGTGAAGGGGGCTGCATTCAGGGCCTGCGTCAAGTCCGCGAGCGCCGATGGAAAGTCGGCGACCAGGGACCGGTCGAGCGCCGCGATTGCCGTGTCCGACCACGCTTGGCCCGCAATCGCGGCGACCAGGCGGCCAGCAGCCGCGCTGACCGGTGCCCGCACCTCCACTGCCGCGGCCCGCGCAGCGGCGGCAAGGTCCATCAGGTGTGCGCGCAGGGCAGCGGGCGGCGGCGGTGCCGCCGGGGCGGGTGATGCCGTGACGGCCGTCATCAGCAGCGCCGCCTGGTCCAGGATCGCGAGCTTATCGGCCTGATCAGCGGGAACGAAGTCGTCGAGCGTCAGCACCTCGCGCACGCTCGGCAACGCGCCCAGCCGGCTTGCGAGCGCCTCAGCCGAGGCCTCGTCCGGTGCCAGCACCATGGCGCGGAACGGATCGACGCGACGATCATCGAGCAGGTCCAGGAGCGTCGCGACCGACTCCGAGGCCGGATCACGCAACGCAAACGCGGAGTCATCGAACCAGACGCGAGGGAGCGCCGCCAGGCAGGCAACCGCCAGCACGCTCGCCGCTGCCATGACGCGACCAGGATGCCGCTCGGTCAGCACCGCGATGGCAGCGGCAAGGCGGCCGGGGGCGCGCGGACGGACGCGGCGATCGAGCGGCATCAGGGTGATCAGCGCCGGCAGCAGCGAAAGGTTGAGGAATGCTGCGATCGCCATGCCGGCGGCAGCGATCATGCCGAGCTCCGCGAGGCCACGGTACGCCGTCGGCAGGAAGGCGAGGAAGCCCACCGCGGCCACGGCGGCAGAGAGCACAAGGCCGCCGCCGACACCAGCGGCCGCTTCCCTCTGGGCCAAGCCGATGCCGACCCCCCGGTCGTTCAGTTCCTGCACGCGCAAACCGTAGTGAATTCCGAAGTCGACGCTCAAGCCGATGAACAGGACGGCGAAGGTGACCGAAATCAGGTTGAGCTGGCCGATCGTCACGGCTGCGAACCAGGCCGTCAGGATCAGGCCGGCGATCAGCGTCAGCACGACGGAGAAAAACAGGCGCAACGAACGCAGGCCGGCGATCAGGAGCACGAGCACCAGGGCGAACGAGACGAGGCCGACGACGCCGATGTTCTGCCGCACGCTTGTGAGCTCATCGGCAAGCATCAAGAGCTCACCGGTCAGGCGAACGCGGACGTGAGCGGCCGCATCGTCCGCCGCAGCCGTAGCGGCGACCACACTCCGAATGCTCGCGACAGCGCTCTCGGCCGGCGCCAGGGCGGAGAAGTCCAGCAGCGGCTCGACGACGATGATCTGCCGGTTCTCGTCTGTCAGCGAGGCGGCGGCGCCAGCCATCAGACGGCGCCACTGCAGGGGCTCTGGACGGCCGCGGGCGACGCTCTCGATGGTTGCCGCGACCGACGTGAGCGCCATGGCCAGCGCCGCATCGGCGCCTGCCTCCGCCGCCTCGGCAACATTGGCAAGCGCAAGGCTTAACACGCCGGCCAAGCCGGCCAGCGAGGGCTCGGCCGCAAGCGCCGCCAACATCGGCTGTGCTGCAGAGAGCCGGTCGACCAGCTCCTGCAACTCGCCGACGCCCAGGTAAAGGAGGCCGTTGCGGCTGAAGAACGGATCGGCTTCGGGATAAAACACACTGCGCACGTGCGGCGCGCCGGCCGCCAGCGCCGCCGCGATGTGGACCGCCCGCCTTGCCGCAGCATCGGGCGCATCGCTCTCGACCACCACCAGAATGGTCCGGTAGTCCTGCGGGAAGGCGGCATCAAGGGCGTCGAAGTTGCGCCGGAACGGCAGATCTTTGGCCAGCATGTCGAGGGTGGAGGTATTGATGGTCAGCACCGAAGCCGTGTGCAGGACGCCCACGACGCAGGCTGCGAGGGTGATCAGGACGACGAGGCGCGGCCAGCGAGCGATGCCTGCGACCCAGCCGGCGAGCCAGCGCCGACCGCGAACCCGCCACGAACCGATGTGCGCAGCGGTCCTCACCGGCGGCCGCTACCGGGCCGCCAAGGCCGTGGTGTTCCGGGGGCGCTTGCGTTTACACTCAAGTCGCGCGGGAATCCGCCGCCGGATCGCAACAACGGACGCCAATGCGGCAACAGCGAGGACGTGAAGCACATGTCGGAGGTCATTCGCGTTATCCAGAAGGAACATGCCAATATGGCGGCGCTCGTCAAGGCGCTCGAACAGCAGCTTGCCGACTTCGAGAATGGCATCGCCCCCGACTACGACGTCATCCGCGGCGTGCTGAACTATTTCCTCAGTTTCCCCGACATCTACCATCATCCGAAGGAGGACCTGATCTTTCAACGACTGCGTGAGGTTGCACCTGATCGGTCGGCGATTCTCGGCGATCTGCGCCGCGACCACGAGGAGCTGGACGGGCGCACGCGGGAATTCGCAGAAGGCATCACGGCGGTGCTCGATGAGGCGCAAGTGCCGCGCGAGGCGCTGTTGCGCTGGGGCAAGGCGTTCATCCAGCTGCAGCGCGATCACATGATGATGGAAGAATCCCGCTTTCTGCCGCTCGCTGAGGAGACCCTGAGCAACGAAGACTGGAAAGCGCTCGAGGCCGCGATGACGAACCAGGAAGATCCGTTGTTCGGGGAAAACGTCGGTGAGCAATTCGAGACGCTGCGCAAGAAAATCCTCAAATGGCAGGCCGAGACCCTGAGCGAGCGCAGCTAGCAGCGCGGGCAGCAGCGCCGGCTGCGGCCGCCTCAGTCGCCGGCTCAGTCGATTGTCGGCAGCGAAGCGGGGTGGTAGAAGGGAAGGTGGCAGTGTTGTGTTGTAGCGGCTGGCGAGCCGCGTGGATAGGGGCGCCGTCGGCGCATGGAATCAGCCGACCGTGGGCCGATGACCGCAGAAGACCAGGGACCGCAAGCGATGTCGAGTGAGCTGCATTCAATGCTGCAGCGTCAGATGATGGACGTCATTGCAGTACACGCGTATTACGTGCGCGAGTCCATCGGCAAGGAAGCGCTCGACCCGCGGGTACTCGACGCCATCGCCGCCGTTCCACGCCACGACTACGTGCCGCTAGAGATTGCTCCGTTTGCCTATGCCGACCAGCCGCTGCCCATCGGCTGCGACAAGACGATCTCGCAGCCGTTCATGATCGCGTTGATGACCGATCTGCTCGACATTGGCCCCAGCCATTCGGTGCTCGAGATCGGGACCGGCCTCGGCTACCACGCCTCGATCCTGGCCGCGCTTGCCCGCCACGTCTATTCAATTGAGATCATTGAGGAACTGCACGCCGACGCGAAGCGGCGGCTCGCCGTGCACGGCCTTACCAACGTCACGCTGAAGCGCGGCAACGGCGAGCACGGCTGGCCGGAGTACGGCCCGTTCGACCGCATTCTCGTCTGTGCCGCCTCGGAGCTGATGCCGGCGGCGCTTCTGCGCCAGCTCAAACCCGGCGGCAAGATGATCGTCCCGACCGGTCTGCCGGACAGCCAGGTGCTGCTGCTGGCGGAGAAGGATGAAAACGGCCGCCTGCGCACGAAGGAGATCCTGCCTGTGCGCTTCGCGCTCATGGAAACGGACGCGGCGGATTAGGCGCCAGCCTCTCGCACCAGCGAACCCACGCCTCAGCCGCCCTCGCCGCAGCCGCCCTCGCCTCAGCTTCCCTCGAAGGTGTTGAGGATTTCGTCGGCTGCCAGCGTCGCCGTCAGGCGGCCGGCAAGCAGGTCGCGCTCGATCTGCGGGATGCGCTCGACGACCTTGGGATGTGAGCGCAGGTCGGTCATCAGCCGATCCTGCACCAATTGCCACATCCACTTCAGCCGCTGCTTCTGCCGCTTCGACTGAAATTCGCCGGAAGCGGTCAGCTTCTCTTTATGCTCGCACAGCTTGTCCCAGACGGCAGCGAGCCCGACGCTCTTCAAGGACGAACACAGGAGGACCGGCGGCGACCAATGCTCGCTGCGCGGGGCGACGATATGCAAGGCGTTGCGGTAATGGGCGGCAGCCTGCTTGGCGCGGATCTCGTTGTCGCCGTCGGCCTTGTTGACGACGATCATGTCGGCGATCTCCAGCACACCCTTCTTGATGCCCTGCAGCTCATCGCCGGCACCGGGCAGCATCAGGACGAGGAAGAAGTCGGTCATTTCGGAGACCGTGACTTCCGACTGGCCCGTTCCGACCGTCTCGATCAGGATGACGTCGTAGCCGGCCGCCTCACAGACGACGATCGTCTGCCGGGTGGTGCGGGCGACGCCTCCCAAGGTGCCGCCCGATGGCGACGGCCGGACGAAGGCTTCCTCGCACTGGGTCAGCTCGGTCATCCGCGTCTTGTCACCGAGAATGCTGCCGCCGGAAACCGGGCTCGACGGATCCACAGCCAGCACGGCGACGCGGTGGCCGCGCTTGACGACTTCGAGGCCGAAGCCCTCGATGAAGGTGCTCTTGCCGACGCCGGGCACGCCGGTGATGCCGATCCGGTGCGCCCCGCCCGCGTAGGGGAGCAGGCGCACCAGGATTTCCTGAGCGAGACGCCGGTGCCTGGGGCTCCGGCTCTCGATCATGGTGATGGTGCGCCCGAGGATGGCGCGGTCGTGCGCGCGGACGCCCGCGACGTAGTCGTCGATCGTCAATCCCGCGCGCGGTGCCGCGAGACCGGCGCCATCCAGGACGTCCATCGCGCTTAAGCTGCCTCGCTGGTGTAACCCAGCCGCTTGTTCAGCGTCCCGATAAGGGCAAGCGCCGCGTCGCTGATGATGGTGCCGGGCGGGAAGATGGCGGCCGCGCCGGCGGCATAGAGGGCATCGTAGTCCTGCGGTGGGATGACGCCGCCGACGACGATCAGGATGTCCTCGCGCCCCAGTTTCTTCAGCTCCGCCTTCAGCGTCGGCACCAGCGTCAAGTGCCCGGCGGCCAGCGAGCTGGCACCAACGATGTGAACGTCGTTCTCGACCGCCTGGCGGGCCGCTTCCGCCGGCGTCTGGAACAACGGGCCGATGTCGACGTCGAAGCCGAGATCGGCAAAGGCGCTGGCAATCACCTTCTGGCCGCGATCGTGGCCGTCCTGGCCCATCTTGACGATCAGGATCCGCGGCCTGCGGCCGTCGTTGGCCTCGAAGGCCTCGACAGCCGTCTGAACCTTGCTCATGATGTTGGAACGCTCCCCAACCTCGGCCCGGTAGACGCCGGAGATCTTCTTGATCTCCGCCTTGTGCCGGCCCCAAACCTTCTCAAGCGCATCGGAGATCTCGCCGATCGTGCACTTGGCGCGCGCAGCGTCGACGGCCAGTGCGAGCAGGTTGCCTTCGCCTGCGTCGGCACAGCGCGTGAGCGCATCGAGCTTGGCCGTCACTTCGGCCTGATCGCGCTCAGCGCGCAGGCGGTGCAGCTTCTCGAGCTGCTGCCGGCGCACCTCGGTGTTGTCCACCTTGAGGACCGGCACGTCTTCCTTTTCGGTCAAGAGGAACTTGTTGACGCCGACCACCGTCTGCCGGCCGGAGTCGATGCGGGCCTGGGTGCGGGCGGCCGCCTCCTCGATCCGGAGCTTCGGAATGCCGGCCTCGATGGCCTTCGCCATGCCGCCCTGCTGCTCGACTTCCTGAATGTGTCCCCACGCCGTCTCGGCCAGGGCGCGCGTCAGCCGTTCGACGTAGTAGCTGCCGCCCCACGGGTCGATGACCTGCGTGGTGCCACTCTCCTGCTGCAGGAACAGCTGGGTGTTGCGGGCGATGCGGGCGGAGAAGTCGGTCGGCAGCGCCAGCGCTTCGTCGAGGGAGTTGGTGTGCAGCGACTGGGTGTGCCCTTGCGTCGACGCCATCGCCTCGACGCAGGTGCGGACGACGTTGTTGTAGACGTCCTGCGCGGTCAGGCTCCAGCCGGAGGTCTGCGAATGGGTGCGGAGCGCCAGCGACTTGGTGTTCTTCGGCTCGAACTGCTTGATCAGCTTCGCCCACAGCATGCGGGCCGCGCGCATCTTGGCGACTTCCATGAAGAAGTTCATGCCGATCGCCCAGAAGAACGACAGCCGCGGCGCGAACTGATCGATCGTGAGCCCGGCCTTCATACCGGCCCGCGCGTACTCAACGCCGTCGGCCAGGGTGTAGGCCATCTCCAGATCGGCGGTGGCACCCGCTTCCTGCATGTGGTAGCCGGAAATCGAGATCGAATTGAACTTCGGCATGTTCCGCGAGCAGTGCGCGAAGATGTCGGAGATGATCCGCATCGACGCTTCGGGCGGATAGATGTAGGTGTTGCGGACCATGAACTCCTTCAGAATGTCGTTCTGAATGGTTCCGGCCAGCTGCGCCTGTTTGACGCCCTGCTCCTCGGCGGCGACGATGTAATTGGCGAGGATGGGCAGCACCGCGCCGTTCATCGTCATCGACACGGTCATCTGGTCGAGCGGAATGCCGTCGAACAGCTCGCGCATGTCGTAGATGGAATCGATTGCCACGCCCGCCATGCCGACGTCGCCGATGACGCGCGGGTTGTCCGAGTCATACCCGCGGTGGGTGGCCAGGTCGAACGCGACCGAAAGGCCCTTCTGTCCGGCCGCGAGGTTGCGGCGGTAGAAGGCATTGGAGTCCTTGGCGGTCGAGAAGCCGGCGTACTGGCGGATCGTCCACGGCTGGTTGACGTACATCGAGGAGTATGGCCCGCGCAGGTACGGCGGCAAGCCGGGAGCCGTATCCAGGTGGTCCAAGCCCTCCAGGTCCTTGGCCGAATAGAACGGCTTGACGGCGATGCTTTCCGGCGTCTGCCACATCATCTCCTCGGGCGCGCGGCCAGTCTCGGCCTTGAACCGCCTGGCCCAATCGGCGAGACCATCACCTGCTGCCGGCGGCTGGTTGCCGGGCATCAACGGGACTTGGCTGAAATCGGGGAAAGTCGTCATCGCTCGATCACTCCCAAGCGCGCAAGGGTGGAACCGGTGATCTTCAGGACGTCGGCGCCCATGAAGATGAAGTCGTCAATGCCGGCGGCGGTGTAAAGGTCCCGTTTGTCGCCAGGGTGCCCGGCGAGCAACAGGGATTCGCAACCGGCCGTCTTCAATGCTCCTGCGACCGCAGTTGCCATCTGCTCGTAGATCGGATCGGCCGAGCAGAGGATGGCAATGCGGGCACCCGATGCCTTGAACGCATCGGCGCAGGCGGCAGCATCGGTGAAGCCCTCGCTGGGCAGTGCTGCGATGCCCGCAGTCTCGAAGAAGTTCTTGGCGAACGTCGCGCGCGCCGTGTGCTGGGCGATCGCGCCCAGATTGGCGAGAAAGATGCTCGGCCGCACGCCGGTCCGCTCCAGATAGGCGTCGCTTGCGGCGCGCAACGCCTCGAACGCCTCGCCGTAGCGGTGCCGCGGCAAGGCGGTCAGCGTCGCAGGCGTGCCGCCCAGCGCTTGCGCCATCTGCGCGAC
>JBATPX010000126.1:0-1844 GCA_049291695.1 Defluviicoccus sp. | reverse complement strand
GGTGGCGGCTGTGGATGGTCTGCTCGTTGCCGGCAGAGACGGGCACCTACGCCATTCGGCCACGGTTGTATGGCGGCGCTGCGAGTTACGCAGGGGATGGCGTGTCTGGAATTCTTCTCGCGCGCGCCCAAGTGCACTTTTCTTCACAAATCCTTCCCTACCAATACTGAGAGAGGACGATGGAAACCATCGAGTTGCCGCTGCAGACCCGCGCCGATGTGCGCCTGGCGCCGGACACGATCGATGCACAAGCCCGCACCGTCGAGCTGGTGTGGTCGACCGGCGCACCCGTCCGCCGCCGGGATTTCTTCACCGGCCGCCGCTACGACGAGGTGCTCTCGCTCGATCGAGCGCACGTCGATCTCTCCCGCCTCAACGCCGGGGCGCCGCTCCTGAATGCGCACGGCGCCTACAACCTGTTGAACGTTCTGGGCGTGGTCGAGCGGGCGTGGATCGTCGATGGCATCGACGGGCCGCACGGCCGTGCCGTGGTCCGGTTCTCCGAGCGCGAGGATGTCGAGCCTTTGTGGCAGGACGTCAGCGCCGGGATCATCCGCAGCGTCTCGGTCGGCTACGCCGTCCGCGCCTACGAGGTGATCGAGCAGGACGGCGAGGTGCCGGTATGGCGCGCCGTCGACTGGCAGCCGCTGGAGCTGTCAGCGGTGCCGATCGGCGCCGATCAGGCGGCCGGCTTTCGGGACCATCAGCCCCTTGTATCTCTCACTTGCCGGCTGACGCTGAGCCGGCGAGGCTGACGACGGACGGGAGCCCGCGTCCCCCTGGGGCCTTGAAGCCCGTGGGTGAGCTTGGTGCCCCGTCCGTTGGATCTTCCAAGAACCCGAACAGTCGCTCGGGCATCAGCCCGCATTTGCAAGGAAGGGTCATGGATCAGCTTCCCGTTTTCGTCGGCATCGACGTTGCCAAGGACCGGTTGGACGTGCATCTGCGTCCGTCCGGGGATGCCTTCGCCGTTGCGCGCAACGGCGAAGGCTTGGACAGTCTCGTCGCGCGGCTCGCCGGCTTGAAGCCGGCCCTGGTGGTGCTCGAAGCCACCGGTGGCTTCGAGATCACCGTAGCCGCGGCGCTGGCCGCCGCCAGCCTGCCCCTGGTGGTGGTCAATCCGCGCCAAATCAGAGACTTCGCCCGCGCCCTCGGCCGGCTCGCCAAGACCGATGCGTTGGATGCCGAAGCCATCGCCCTCTTTGCCGAGCGCATCCAGCCGCAGCCCCGGCCCGTGCCCGACGAGCAGGCGAGACATCTTGCCGAACTGGTCGCCCGCCGCCGCCAGATCGTCGAGATGCTGAGCGCCGAAGGCAATCGCCGCCGACAAGCCCGCGACAAGCGGCTGGCCAAGCGGATCGATGCCCACTTGGCCTGGCTGCAGAAAGACCTCGCCCGCATCGAGGCCGACCTCGACGACGCCATCCGCAGCACTCCGGCCTGGCGGGAAAAGGAAGAGCTGCTCACCGCCGTTCCCGGCATCGGACCGATCACCGCGCGCACCTTGCTGGCCGAGCTGCCGGAACTGGGCGCACTCGACCGCCGCCGGATCGCGGCTCTCGTCGGCGTTGCCCCGATCAACCGCGATTCCGGCGCCATGCGCGGACGGCGGATGATCGCCGGCGGCCGAGGCGGCGTCCGCAAGGTCCTCTTCATGGCAACGCTGACCGCCATCCGGCGAAACCCTCCGATTAAAGCCCTCTACGACCGTCTGGCCGGCGCCGGACGGCCGAAAAAGCTCGCCCTCACCGCCTGCATGCGCAAGCTCATCACCGTCCTCAACGCCATCATCCGGGACCGCACCGCATGGAAAACCCCTTGACCCGAAAGACAGTCGCTCACCC
>JBATPX010000125.1:0-18224 GCA_049291695.1 Defluviicoccus sp. | reverse complement strand
GTCACGCCTTGTCCGTGCTGGCCCGGCGGGATCGGCCGCCGGTGCCGGTGGCCTTGGCGGCGCGCTTCGCGGCAGGCTTCTCGGCGGCGGGCGGGGTCTTGCCGCGGCTCTTCGCGGGCGGCTTCGGCTGCGAGAGGCTGGACTTCAGCTCGTCCATCAGATTGATGACGTTGCCACGCTCCGGGTCGGCAGCGATGATCGGCTTGTGGCCTTTCAGTTTCTCCTTGATCATCGCCATCAGCGCGATCTCGTAGCGATCTTAATAGTCCGTCGGATCGTAGACCGTCGCCTTCTGCGCGATCAGTTTTTCGGCAAGCTCGATCATCTCGGGGTCCGGCTTCCCGTTCGGGATGCTGTCGAAGTAGGATGCGGTCGCACGCACCTCCTTTGGATTGCGGAGTGTGCAGACCATCATGCCGTTCTCGCACGGGCCGATCGTGACCACCCGCTCGCGGCTGGAAAGCACCAGCCGCGCGATCGCGAGCTTGCCGGTCCTGCGCATCGCTTCGCGCAGCACGATGAACGTCTCCTCGGCCATCGCACCCTCGGGCGCGAGGTAGTAGGCCGCGTCCCGGTAGACCACGGCGACCGATGCATCGTCGACGAAGGCCTCGATGTTCATCGTATGGGTCGACTCAATCTTCACCGACACGAGGTCGCTGTCCTCGATAATGAGGTACTTGTTGTCCTCGTACTCGTAGCCCCGGACGAGGTCGGACCGCTCCACCAGCCCGAGCTCCGGGTCGACCGGCTTTGTGTTGATCCGGTTGCGGGTGTCCTTGTGGAGCTGGTTGAACGAGATGCGCTCGCTCGCGCTTGTCGCCGGGTAAAGCCGCACCGGGCAACTCACCAGGCTCAGTCTCAAATGGCCCTTCCAGCTCGCCCTCGGCGCCATGATGTTCTCCCACGCGGCGTCTCGGCCGTTACCCGACCTTGGTCAAACCGGCAGGTCCCTGGCCGCATCGTCGATGTCAACCCAGGGATCGCCGGACGCGGACACCAATCCTACCAGCGAAGAGTAGTTCAAGTCGTCCGGAGAGTCGATGGACTCGAGGTCGTCCCAGCGTAGGGGCGTCGAGGCCGGCAGGTTAACGCGCGCCCGCAGCGAATAGGGCGCGCCGGTCGTCGCGCCGCGAGCGTTTCGGTGGAAGTCGATGAAGATGCGGCGCTTTCGATTCTCGGCGCCCATGGTTGTGGTGAAGGTTTGCGGAGCAGTCGAGGCGATGCGGCCGGCCAGCGTCCGGGTGGCCGCATGCACCTGTTTCCAGGTGCGCTTCGGGGTTATCGGTACGACGACGTGCACGCCCTTGCTGCCCGATGTCTTGGCGAAGCCGACAAGTCCGAGCACCTGCAGCGTGTCCCGGACATGGACGGCGGCCTCCACCACGTCGCGCCAGCCGATGCCCTCGCCGGGGTCGAGGTCGAAGACGATGCGGTCGGGCCTCTCGAGCCGCCGCCGCAGCGCACCCCAGGTGTGGAACTCGACCACGCCGAACTGGGCGAGCGCGAGGAACCCCTTGGAATCCTCGATGCTGAGATAGGTTTTGGTCTCCCCCTCGGGCTTGGCGCTGGCGAACGTCGCGACCGAGGGCGGCATGCCGGTGAAGGCGTGCCGTTGGAAGAAGCAGTCATCCGGCTTGCCCGTGGGGCAGCGCACCAGCGAGACCGGCCGGCCGAGGAGATGCGGCAGCATGAAGTCACCGATGGCCGCGTAGTAGACCGCGACGTCGAGCTTGGTCGCGCCGGCGCGGCCGAACAGGCGGCGCCTCGGGTTGGTGATTGAAACCGAAGCGAGATCGGCGTCTGAGATGAGACGCATGCGCGGTGTGGGATCGGACGCGGACAAGCCGACCTCCCTCAGTCCCTTGAAGACGGCATGGCGGAGCGCGTTGTCGGCGGTGCGGTTGGCATAGTGGATGTGCGCGGTCAGTACCGGACGCACCCAGAGGATATCCTTCGG
This sequence comes from Defluviicoccus sp., assembly GCA_049291695.1. GTDB lineage: Bacteria > Pseudomonadota > Alphaproteobacteria > Rhodospirillales > Defluviicoccaceae > Defluviicoccus. The sequence goes on along the minus strand of JBATPX010000125.1, from coordinate 16,264 downwards.
TGTGCCCTCGATCGGCGTAGCGCCGTCGCGGAGCGGTTCGAGCCGCTCGATTAAACTGCGTAGCATCGCGGTATCGAAACCGGTCCCGACCTTGCCGCGCCAGACGAGCTCGCCGTTTTCCCATTCGGCGAGGGCAAGCGCGGCCAGCCCACCGGCGGCCGCTGATGTGGTGTACCCGGCGATCACGAAGTCGCCGACCATCCGCGCCTTGGTCTTGGTCCAGGTTTTCGAGCGGCCGGAGCGGTAGGGCGCGTCGGCGCGCTTGGAGATGACCCCTTCGAGCCCCATCTCCGCGACGCGCTCGAAGAACGCTGGTCCGCCGCCCACAACGTGGTCGCTGTACTGGATGGCGGAGTTGGCTGTCGCACCGGAAAGCAGGGTGGCGAGCAGCGCCTTGCGCTCCTCGAGAGGTGCAGCGGTGATGTCCCATCCGTTGAGGTACAACAGGTCGAAGGCGAAGAACACGAACTCGCTGGCGGTGCCGCGGGTCAGCGCATCCTGGAGTGCCGCGAACCGGCTGACGCCTTTATTGTCAACGACCACGATCTCGCCGTCGATGACCGCTTCGCGGCAGGGCAGCGCCGCGACAGCGTCGGCCAGGTCGCCGTAGCGCCGCGTCCAGTCGAGCCCGCCGCGGGTGATCAGACGGATATGGCCTTTCGCGGCACGGGCCATCGTGCGGTAGCCGTCGAACTTGATCTCGTGAAACCAGTCGTCGCCCGCAGGTGGCGTGGCGGTCTGGGATGCGAGTTGCGGTAAGATGCGGTCCGGGGCGATCGCCCGCACGGCGCCGGCAAGCGCGCCGGGCCGGAGCCGAGGCGCTCTGGTCGGGGCCGGGGGTGCCAGAAGCTCTTCGATCCGCCGGCCGGTCTTGACGCTTTCCGGGCGCGCCGCCAGGATGTCGATGCTGGCGTCGGCCGCCGGGTCGCGCTCCTTGAAGAGCAGCCAGGCGGGATGCCCTTCGCCGAGCCCGGGCTTCAGGCGCACCAGCATCCAGCCGCCGTTCAGCTTCTCGCCGGCAAGGCGAAACTTGAAGGAGCCGCTCGCCAGGCTCTTCTCGACATCGTCCATCGGCGCCCACACGCCGGCGTCCCAGACGATCATCGGACCGCCGCCGTATTCGCCCTCCGGGATGACGCCCTCGAAATCCGCGTATTCGAGCGGATGATCCTCGGTCTCCACCGCGAGCCGCTTCTCTGCCGGGTCGAGCGACGGTCCTTTTGGGACCGCCCAGCACTTCAGCACGGCGCCGACCTGGAGCCTGAGGTCATAGTGGTCCGACGTTGCGTGGTGCTTGTGCACGACGTAGCGGGCCCCGCGATCGTCAGCCGTGCTGCCGAGTGGTTCCTGGCTGCGGGTGAAGTCCCGCTTCTTGGGGTACGCGCGGAGCTTCTGCGTCGCCATGACGCCACGCTAGGGACATCCGACGATCGAAGCAACGTTCCGGCGATACCCAGCGATGCTGCGGCTCCGGCGCGGTCGAAGCCGCTGAAGCGCCGCGCCGCGGACTCATCGTGCTCTTTTCTGCGCCGCGGCGATCTCGTGCTCGGTCGCCTCGAAGGGCACCTGCGAAAGCCACCGCGATCGCAACCTCAGTCCGTAGCCGCGCTCGCATCAAACGGTGCGCCGCACGTGTGCAGCGTCTCGACCAGTAACCGGCGCAGCTCCGGTGTTGCGAGCGCGTCAAGGTGGCCACCGCCGCGGACAAGCCACAGCTGTTTTGGCTGGCCCGCCGCCGCGTACAAGGCCTTGCCATGGGCTGCGGGCACCACTGGGTCCTCGGCGCCGTGCAGAATCAACAGCGGCAGCGGTGCCAGCGCCGCGATCGCGTCAACCGGGTCGTAGTCCGCATCGATGCCCGCCGACAACGGCCCCTTCAGCGGCCACGTCAGCCAGAAGCCGGCGAGCTTGTCGCGGACGATCTGCCTATAGCCGGCGAAGGCGCCGTCGGTGACCAGCAGGCAGAAGCGGCTCTTGAGGCCGGCGCGCGCGAGCGCGGTGATGGCGACGCTGCCGCCGAGGCTCTGGCCGAGCACGCCCACCGGCTGCGTTGACATCCCCTCCCCGGCTTGCAGGGCCAACACGTGGTCAAGCGCCGCCGCGGCGTCGAGGTGAACGCCCGCCAGCGTCGGCGTGCCGCCCGAACGGCCGTAGCCGCGATAATCGAAGGTCAGCACGCTGATGCCTTCCGCAGGGAGCCAGGCAACGAAGCCCAAGTGGCCGGCGACGTTGCCGGCATTGCCGTGCAGATGCACGATGAGCGCCTTTGCCGTACCTCTTGCCGGCAGGAACCAGCCATGCAGCCGCGTTCCGTCCGCCGCATCGAACCAGACGTCGCGGTAACTGAGGCCGAGGTCGGCCGGCGATCCTCGCACCGTTCGCGTGGGGTGGAAGAACAGATCGGTGCAGGCCGTCGTTGTTGCCGCCAGCAACAGCACCAGCACCAGCGCAGCGCGGCGGCTCAGAAGTACCAGTGCAGCGAAGTCGACCATTCACCGAAGCTCTCGTCGCCGTCGTTGCGTACCCCAGCTTCCAGACGCCAGGACACGTCGGGTGCCAGACGGAACCCTTGTCCGATGCTGGCAGCGAAAGCGGCCGAGGTGCGCTCGCTGCCGAAAACGCTCTGCTGTTCCGCCCGCACGAGCAATGTCCACCACGGCTGCGCCGGCCAGACGAGATCGATGGCCGGGCCGATGCCAACGATCCGGGTGGCTGGCCAGTGCTGGTCGCCATAGAGCGCCCCTGCCACCTGCGGCGAAACGATGGCGCCCCCGAGGCGCCAAGCGGGGCCGGCGCTTCCTTCCAGGCTGGCGACGGGATCCCCAGCGTCGCCACCGTTCTCGCGCAGCCGCCTCATGCCGATCCAGGTTTTCCAGGACAACGGGCGGAACACCTCGTCACGCGGGGACAGAGACTGGATCGCAACCGCAGTGACTTCCTCGACGAGAGGTGCACCGCCCCCATACTGACGCACCCGCAGGCCGAATAGTTCGATCGCCGCCCCCTCGACGAAGCCTGCCGGCGGATCGAGCAGATCATGGTAGACCGCGCGCAGGCGGAGTTCGGCAAACGGCCTCTCGCCAGTCATGCCCACCCCAGCGGCAACCCGGGCCGACAGATGGCCCTCCTCAGGGCGGCGGGGCGGGGCAGCATCAGCCGTATCGGCCACCGGGCTTGGCAGGGTGAGGCGCGCACGCGCGTGCAGGAGCTTGATCGCGCGCGGCGCCATCTCGCCGCGGCTGAGCGCGCCGGTATCGCGCCGGTATCGCAGCACGCTCTCCGCCAGCTCCAGCACCCGCGCCTGCTCTGTTGAGGGCAGACGGGTGACCGTTGGCGTGTCGGGACTGAGCGTGCCCTCCGCGAGATCAAGCGCGCGACGCTGGTGGTCGGCTGGCATCAGCGCTTGCAGCCGGCCAATGCGGGTTCGCAGCGAGGGGCGGAAGACGGCGCCCCGCACGAGGCCGGGTTCGTCGGTCAGCGCGCGCACCGTATCGACCGGAACCGCGTACACCGGAAACTTCCGTGTCAGTTCCAGTGCCGGCCTGGCGACGTTGATCAACGACAAAAGAACGTAGGAGCAGTTCGTCGAAAAGAAGTAATAGTCGATCGGCTCTTGATTGAGCTCCCAAAGGTTTTCCAGCAGCCGCCGGATCTCGTCCGGCGTGAATGTGAGTTCATATTCCCAGATATCGCGGTTCTCGATGTCGCTGTACTGGGTCACCTTCTCGTAGTACGGCAGCAGAGAAAAATAGCCGCGATAGCCGCCGGCGAGCCCCTTGACGGCGAAGACGGCCCCCTCCTCGCCATGGTGGTCGGCGGCGAAATGGATGGTGTAGGAGACAAGACGGGCGTCGGCCGGCCCCTGCGGCGGGTCGATCCGCACCAGCGTATGCCCGAACATCGACGAGGGATTGTTGAGGAAGGCGGCCGGAAAGATCAGCGTCATCGACCCCGGATCGACATCGCCCAGCCATTCATCGAAAGCCGGGCAGCGGTATTCGGTCAGCCGTCCCCGATCAAACGCGAGGATTTCCTTCAGCCATCGAAAACGCGCCGGCCGCCGGCACTGAGCATGCGCGTCGGATCCATCTGTCGGCATCGGCGCGAAGAAGCTTGCGAGCGTGGCCACAAGCTCGGCCCGCGGATCGGTCTTGCCGGAACTGGCACTGTAATACTTCGGGTTGTCGACGAGGCCGCTCAGGCCGCCGCCAGTGAGATCCGCACCATAATGGACAAGGGCTCGCCACTCCGGCGTGCCCGCAAGGTCTCTGTGCTCGGCCTCGGCGACGAGCTCATCGAGATAGGCAGGATCTGATTGCGCTGCGGCAGGTGCTTCCGACAGTCCTGCAGCCGCAAGCGAGCACAGCGCTGCGGCGATCGTCCACGAGCGAGAAAGGCAGGAGCCGGGCGCGATAGCTGCCCGGCTCCGCTGGTTCGTGTCCGCCCGCAGATCAGAAAAACGTGTCTTAAATGTCGGCGTAACGGCTGAGCGCCGCATCCTCGCGCATAACGGTGTTGATCGTGGTGGCGACATCGGTGGCGGTGACATTCTCGTGCGGCATGATGCGCGCGAACTCGCGCTGGGTCGCCGCATAGAACGCCTCGCGATCTTGCGCATCGATGCCGATCACATAGGCGAGCGTCGCCAGCGACTCGCCCTCGCCGCGCGACATGTCCTGGGCCAGCTGGTTCATGTTCGGGCCGATGAACATCGCCATCCGCTCTGGCACCAGCACCTTGCCGTTCCTGGCACAGCCAAGGGTGTTGAAGGTGATGCCGAAGGTCTGGTTACCCAGTGTGCCATTGGTGGTCGCAGCAAGGATCTGCGGGGCAGTGCCGGTCTCCCCTTCCCAGGCCAGCGAACCGAGGCCGCAGCCAACGTTGCTGACGCCTTTCTGGTTGGCAAGTGCCGGGCCGGCCGCGAGAAAAGCGACGACCGCCGCCGTGAGTGTCAGACGATGCATGGGAAACCTCTTCGTTCCAGACGTTGACTCCGCACTAGTGCACCAAGAGAACGGGCACACGGAAGAATTGTCAAGCGCCAACGCGCTGAACTCGCTCGCGGAGCGCGCGCCGCGCGCGTATGCCCGTGTTGCTCGCCCTAACGATGACAGCTGGTGCGCATTACCGGCATCCCCGCCGACGGGTGTCAGCGCTTTTCCGCTTTCAGGAATGCGATGATCTGCTTGCGTGTCTGGGCGTCGGTGACGCCGATCGTCATTGTCGTTCCCGATACGAACTTCGACGCGTCGGCGAGATACTGTCGAGTTCGGCCTCCGTCCAAGTCAGGTGAGGTTGTATTCAACCAGGCGCCCTGGTAATCGAGCGGCAGAAAAGCGTGCTGCCTGAGCGTCTCGATCAGCCGAAGAGATGGCGTCAGGCGCCTCCCCGTATCGCAGCGAAAGCGGAAACCGGACGTACAGCATCACCGCGAGGCGGATGATCTCGGGAGTGGTCTTGAAATATCGGGACGGGCTCGGCTTCCTCATGGACCGAGCCTAAGGCGGCGCCCCGCCCCGCTCAGGACGCGTTCTTCTGACATCGCCCCGGGGGGTCATCGACGACGCGCTCAGTCGCTCGTGGCCTCGCGGCCTTCCTTGATTGCCTCGTCCGCGGCCTCGCGGTCGGCCGCCTCGACCTCTGGCTTCTGCTGCCTGGCAACAGCGCTCGGGTCATGGCAAAGGGCAACGAAGAGCAGAAAATGGTCCGATTTGATGTCGCCGAGCACGGCGAGCTCGAGCAGGATGAACGATTCTTCGAACAAGACATGGTCTTGGCTATCTCGCCGCGATCGCCGATGGCTACCGCGACTTCGGCTTCGAGGACCTCTCGCCGCTGCGTGCAGCGCAGGCCGGAGCGATCACCATTGTCCGCCGCGCCGAGCGCACCGGCTGGCTTGATAACGCCGCCTTGTCGCCGCCGTGGGCGCCAAGGGTGGCTTTCGGGTGCGCGTGAGGCGGACGGCCATGCTTCCGCCTGGAATGACAGCCGCGTCTACGATGGTTGCGACCGGTTTTCTTCAGGCGGCGTTGCGCGACAGCTGAGACTCAAAAGCCCCCGAGTTTCCTCGGGGGCTCGCATTCTCGCTTTCGATTGAGATCAGACGACGAGCGTCAAATTCTCGGCCGAACTCTTGCCGTTGCGGCCCGCGACGAGGTCGTATTCGACCCGCTGGCCCTCGTTCAGATTGTTGATCCCAGCCCGTTCGACGGCCGAGATGTGCACGAACGCATCGGCCTCGCCGCTGTCCGGCTGGATGAAACCAAAGCCCTTAGCGGCGTTGAACCACTTTACTGTTCCGGTCTTCACTTAAGTTTGCCTCACCTTAACAAAGGACGCACCACGCAACAGGCTACGGTGCGAGTCAGCTTTAACGTCTTTTCGCGAGATGAGGCGGCGACGCAGAGCGAAGCGGCAACAAAACAGAGAAGCGTCAAAAACCAGCTGATCCAAACATAGTGTGTTTCAGCCTGCGGGACAAGGTCCGTTGCTGTCGCAAATGCCGCTGCCCGTCACCGAGCGCACCCGCAGTGCCGCGAAGAACCGCCGCAGCAGGTAAGAGCGGCAGACGGATGCGATCGTGAACAGCGCGCTCGAGGCCAAGTGTGGCACATACCGCGTCCGCGGAGTCCGCGACCGGGGATGGCGGCACGGACGGCGAACTCAAAGACGTTCTCCGCACGATCACGACTGATCGCCGAAGACCGCCACCACCCGTTCGCAATTTCTTGACTTGCGCAACCCGGTTCGCGCCGGCATCCTCGCCGCGAAGAGGTGCGGGCCGGCGACGCCGTCGAGGACGGGATGAAAACTGAGGTTGAAGATCTCCTTCGCGAGATTAACGCTCTTCTGCAGCGGTTGGCGCGGGCGGTCGACGGCGATGGCGACCCGGTGGCCGGTCTACCCGCCCTGGAACGGCGTGACGCGCGTGGAGACGGCGTCTACCACGCGCCGCCAATCACCTATCGAACAAAGGGCGATGTGACGCTCGCCATTGACGGCGAGAGACCGCATTGGATCACCACCAACGCCACCGGCGCAGCGGTTCTCCGGGGCTGCAACGGCCAACAGACCGTGGGCGACATCGCATGCGCGCTCGCCCGCCGTTTCGGCGTTTCGACCGAAAAGGCTCTCAACGACACACTCGCGTTCCTTGAGACGATGGAGGAGATCGAGTTCGTCAGCCAGTCGCCGCGGACGGCGCCGAGCTACCGCGGGCGTGCCAGCGCCGTCGATCTCGGGCGGCTTGCCGACGTCTACCTGTTCGTCACCAACGACTGCAACCTGCGTTGCACCCACTGCTACGTCTCGTCGGGCGAGTACGTGCCGCCCCGCGAAATGACGACGGAGGAGATCCTGGCCCTGGTCGATCAGGCGCGCGATCTGGGCGTGGCGCGCTTCCTGGTGACAGGCGGCGAGCCGTTCATGGTCCGCGACATCTGGGACATCATCCGCCACGTCACCGCCGAGTCCGATCTGGTCATCCTGACCAACGGAATGTTCTTCAGCGATCGCAACCTGGCGCGTCTCAAGGAGAGCATCGGCCGCGGCCGGATATCGTTCCAGATCAGCATCGACGGGCCGAGTGCCGACCTGCACAACGCCATCCGCGGCAAGGGAGCGTTCGAGCGGACGACAGAGGCGATCCCCCGGGTGATCGCCGCCGGCTACGAGGTGGCGATTTCGACGGCGGTGAGCCTGCACACCGTCGACCATATGACGGAGATGACCCGGCTGGTCGGCCGGCTGGGCGCCCGGGCCCATCACATCCTGTTCATGCAGGAGTGGGGCCGGGCGATCGACAACAAGCCGGCGCTGATGATCCCGCCCGAGAAGGTCAGCCAAGTGTTGCGCGACTGCGTCGCCGTCGGCAACGAGATCGGTGTCACCATCGACAACGACGCATCGCTGCGCGTGCGCATCCGCGGCAAACGCGGGCGCAAGACCGACCTCTGCAGCTGCGGCTGGGACACGCTCGCGGTGTTCAGCGACGGCCAAGTCTATCCCTGCGTCTGGTTGGCGGGTGCGCCGGGGATGGAGTGCGGCAGCATCCTCGAACAACCTCTCGCTGATATCTGGCGCGGCTCAACGGTGCTGGAGCAGGTGCGCAACGTCTCGGTGCAGAACAAGGACGTGTGCAGCGACTGTCACCTGAAGTTTCTTTGCGCCGGCGGCTCGCCCTGCTCGTCGCACTTCGCGAGCCTCGCCACCAGCGGCAGGAGTGACCTGCATTCGGCCGAGCCCTACTGCGAAACGTTCATGGACGCTACCCACGGCGTTCTGTGGGAACTCGGGCTTGCGGGGGTCAGCGCAACCGGCGGCAACGGCGGCTACGAGGCACCACGGCTTTTCAATGCGATGGACGGAGCCGGCGCCCATTGCGCACGACCGAATACGGTGGCGCGCGATCGCGCCTTCGAAGTCGGGTCCTTTCACTGCGTCTGCGTCCTGGAGAGCGATGTGGCGGAAGGCGCAGGAGCACGGCCGGTGCCGGCGGAAGCTGCCAACGCGGCGGACCCCCATTCCCCTACTGCCAGCTTCGATGCGATCGGCCACGCCTGCGTCGAACTGCTGCTGCCGATGGCGAAGATGGTCCGCAGCCTTGATCCGGGCCAAGTTCTCAAGGTCGTCACGGACGACATCGCTGCCCGCGAGGACCTAGGGTCGTGGTGCCGGATGACCGGCAACGAGCTGGTCGATCGGGTGAAGGGCGAGGGCTGCGAGAGCTTCTACATCCGGCGCGGCAGGGCGATGTGACGGAAGCGCCCCTCGCCGGCGCTCTGCCTCGTGCCGACCACGTCCTCGACGCCGGCGAGGCGGCCTGTGCGGATCTCCTGATCCGCCTCGTCCGGACGATCCGGCCGCTGCCGATGGGGACGATCCTCGAAGTCGTCGCCTACAGCCGCTCGGCCATCCACGACCTTCCGGCGTGGTGCCGGCTGACCGGAAATCCGCTTCTGCACATGGAAGAGTCCCGACCTGCCCGCTTCTTCATCCAGAAAGGGGAGACCCAGTATGGCCAGACTCGTCGTCAGCATCAGTTTCGCCAAGGATAATCCCGATAAGGCGACCCTCGGCATGGTCGTAGCCAACGCCGGCGTTGCCTCGGGTCAGGAGACAACCGCCTTCTTCAGCAGCGAGGGCGTCTGGCTCGGCAAGAAGGGGTATGCCGAGGGCGTTCACGAGGAGGGCTTCGCGCCGCTGAAGGATCTACTCGACACCTTCATCGAGAACGGCGGCACACTCTGGTTCTGCGCCCCCTGCTGCAAGAAGCGCGGGATCGCCGAGGAGGATCTCGTTGCCAACGCGAAGGTCGTTGGCGGCGCCAAACTGGTCGAAGTGCTGTCGCAGGGCGCCGCCTGTATCTCCTACTGATGACTTGAGCCGGTTCGGGCGATGGGGCGGCCGGGCATCGTCCGGAGGTGCGCGGCAGCCCGATAGGCAAGCCCTATCGAAACGATAGATGCGTCCAACTGGGCTGAAAGGGGTGAGGCTGCAATAATCACTCCGACATCGCGGTTGCTGCCGTGCCGACGATACGGTCAACTGGGTTTGGCCAATGGCGGCGCCGGTCGCCGCGGCAAATGGTCAGCGTGACAGGGAGTGTTGGCGGCTCTGTCACGCCGTCGCCGGTCTCGCGCTGGCGAGGCGGATCAAGGAAATCGTAGCGGAGGTCTCGATGCGCACGGACCCGTTCTCGGACGTTATTGCCTGGCTGTTCGACTTCCGCTGGGAGACGCTCCTTTATCTCGCTTTGCTCGCGGCAAGCATCGTCCTGGCTTCAATCAACTGGGCCCGCGATCCCCAGCAACGCACGGCGGAGAGCGTCGCGATCTGGGTGTTTCGCCTTCTGATCGGCGCAATGTGGTACCAGGGAACGACCTGGAAGCTGCCGCTGCCAGTATCCGACGCGTTTGCCCATTGGCTCGGGGAAACCGGCAAGTTTGCGGCTTTTCCGTTCATCCGCTCGCTTGTTACCGACGTCTTTCAGCCGCTTCTGCCGGTCGTCGGCACCCTTGTTTACTTCGCCGAGCTGTTCTTCGCCGTCACCATTACGCTCGGGCTGCTGACGCGGCTGGGCGCGCTCGTGGCGCTCGGTCAGGCGACGTTCCTGTGGATCGGTCTCTACCAGGCAACGAACGAGTGGCCGTGGAACTATGTCTTCCTCATGATCGTCCATGGCTTCTTCATCGTCACTGCGGCCGGACGCCATCTCGGCGCCGATGCAATGCTGCGCCGCCCGGGCGGCGTCGTCGATGGGTCTAACGGCCTGAGGCGGACCGTTCTCCGTCTGGCGACGTGATAGCCGTTGCCACGGCCGGCGCGTGCCGGGTGGCGGCGATGCGAACGAACGTAAGGGCAATCCGCCCCGCCGCGGCAATCGTTCCGGTCAGGTTGCCGGAGACCTTCGAGATGCCGCCCGCCCTCCGGCGGTGATCGACCGGAATTTCGAGGATGCGGAGGCGGGCTCGTGCGGCCTGCATCTGCATTTCAAGGTTCCAGCCGTACGTCTCCTCTCGCATGCCGAGGGCGTCCAGACATTCCCGACGGAGGGCGCGGAACGGGCTCATGTCCGTGTAGCGGATGCCGTAGACGAGGCGGCACAGCACGCCGGCGAGGCGGCCCGCCAGCCGCTGCTGCGGTGTCAGGCTTCCCGGTTCGGCCCGGCCACGCACCCTTGAGCCGATGACGAAATCGTGGGTGCCGGCGATGATCGGCGACAGGAGCGCCGGAATGAACTCCGGGCAGTCGCTGCCGTCGCCGTCGAGAAACACAATCACGTCGCAATCCCGGTGCACCGCAGCGGCGCCCGCCCGGCAGGCGCTGCCATAGCCCCGCTGCAGTTCCATAATGATCCTTGCACCGGCGGCAGCGGCACGCTCGGCGGTGCGATCGGTACTGCCGTTGTCGACGACGATCACCTCGTCGACCGGTTGCGTCAGGACGGCGCGCACCACGTCGCCAATCGGCTCTTCCTCGTTCAGCGCCGGGATCACGACCGAGACCACCGGCCGGCCGGTGGCGTCTAGAGGCTCCATCGCAGGCCGCAGCTCGTGCAGGTCGGCGGCGGATCGTCGCTCAGCAGCCGCCGTCGGAATTCGCGATAGCGCTCGCCGTTCCAGATCGCGCGCAACGTCTCCTGGGTGGCGTCGCCGAGGGTGAAGTTCTCATAGCCGCGCAGCGCAAAAGGGGCGATGCAGCAGGGAAGCGCGCGGCCGAGGGCGGTGAAGTACATCAGTGTCCACGGTCGCCGGCAGAGGGACCAGGGCCGATCCTCGGTCTGCCGGGAAAGGCTCGTGCCCGGCTCGGTGGCGCCGGACGCGTTGAAGATAATGCCGAGCTCGCGCGCCCGCGCCTCGGCGGCGCTGATCCGCGCCGTTTCCGCCTGCGTCAGGCGCTCGAACAACGCCTGGTCCGGCGCGGCGAGGCCCTGGCCGTCGGGAAAGTAGACGAGGCGTTGCAAGTGGACCTCGCGCACGCCGACCCTGTCCGCCAGTTCGACGAACGCCTCGAGCTGCTCGATCGTCTCCTTCAGGCCGGTGAGCCAGAGCGACACCCGCGGCAGCGCGGCGCCCGTTTTGGCTTGCATGGCGACGAAGGCGCGGACGTTGCGGACGATGCGATCGAAGTAGTCGCGCCCGCGCACGGCGCGGAAGCTCTCCCGGTCCGCCGCGTCGAGCGAGACCCGGAGTTCGTCGAGGCCGGAATCGATCAGCGCGCGACCGTTCTTCGCGGTGAGCACCGTGCCGTTGGTATTGAACAGCACATAGGTGCCGCGCGCCTTCAGATAGCGGATCATCCGCGGCAGATCGTCGACCAGCATCGGCTCGCCGACGCCGTGCAGAACGACGCGCTCGATCCGCGGGAACTGGTCGACAATCCTGGTGAACAGCGCCCAACTCATGTCCGCCGGCGGTTCGAGGTCATCGAAGGTCCTGGGACAAGTGGTGCACAGCAGGTTGCAGCGGTTGGTGACCTCGAGATAGAGGCACACCGGATCGTCACCGACGTGGTCCGTGCGATCCGGAGCCGCCCGCTCGAAATACCGCCGCGGGTCGATCGGGCGAAACGACGAGGGAGGATTGCTGGTCATGGCTTGGCTCTTGCTCTCGGCCCGGCTGCAGTGTCCGCCGTTCGGCGACGCCGAGTGTACAGGTCGACGGCGAGAGCCGCCATGACCGTCCCGTAAAGAATGCTCTGGACGAGCACCGTTCGCGGCTCGGCATCGTGGGGTGGCGCGGCGTAAAGGATCATCGCCACAACGGTGGTGAGGCGCGCCGGCATCCAGCGCGAAAGACAGCCGAGAGGCACGAGGGCGAGAAAGTACCAGGGGTAATTGGGCGATAGAAGGATGAGGAAAACCAGGATCAGCATCTGCGCCTGCTGCGCCGCGGTGACGACGTCGCGGCGCCGATCTGCGACGAAGACCAAGGCCAGGCCGGCAAGCAGCGCAGCGGCGACGGCGACGTAGACGACCGTTACCGCCCGCGGCAGCGGCGGACCGAAAAGCGCGAACAGGCGCACGAGGAGAAAGCCCTGGCCGCTGCCTATGCCTTCCTCGCCGACATAGCCGGCAAGGAAGCCGAAAGCTTTTGCGCCAAGCTCAGCGTACGGCAGGTAGGCCGCGACGACGACACCGGCGAACGCCACCGGGACGCGCCAGTCCCAGCGTCGCCAGAAGGCGGGGATCGCGACAAGGGTGGTTGGCTTGAACAGCACCGAGATGGCGAGCAGCCCGCCGGCGAGGAAGCGGTATCTCGCTGCCCAGGCAGCCAGCGCAAAGACGAGAAAGGCCGCCATGCCGGCGTCCACGTGCCCGTCGGCGGCGATCTCCCACACCGGCAGCGGATGCCAAGCATAGAGCAGCAGCTGCGACGCCGGCTGTCCCGATCGCACGAGCAGGCGGACGAGGACGAGCATCGCCGCGGCTTCCAGGGCGAGCCAACCGAGCTTCATCGCCCAGACCGTTTCCGCCACCCGAGTGAACAGTCGGAAGGCGGCCTGGGCGGCGGGCGGATAGATCGTGACGGCATAATCGGCGCGGTTGATGTTGGGATAGATCGCATCGTCACGCAGTGCCGCCAGCGCCGGGTCGGCTGGAACGTAGCGGTAGGGGCTGATTCCCGCCGCCTGAACCCGGCCGTCCCAGATGTAGCGGTAAATGTCGCTCGAATGCAGCGGCGGCTCGAACAGAAGCGACAGCCGCATCGCCGCCGCGACCGCGACAATGATGGCAAGGGTCGCCGCGTTCGATGGTGCCCGCGGCAGCAATCGCGCTGCAACCAGATAGAGCGTCCCCTGGACCAGGACGACGGCGACAAAGCCCACGTCGGCATCCCACCGGCCATGCGCGGCCAGCGCCAGCCCGTTGAGCAGGAGCATGCCCGCGCCGGCGGCCACGATCAGCAAGCGCGACCGACCGCCGTCCTGCCTGTCGGGTGGCGACGTGAGCGCCCGCGTCACTCGGATGCGGCCATGTCCGGAAAACCAAAGCGCGACGCATTGGACGCCTGTAGCAAGGCGCCCAGGTAACGGCGGCTTCGCGACGCCGGAGAGCCGGCGAGGCCGTCGACGGCGAGCGGGTTGCCAGATCCGAAGAGTTCGTGCAGCAGAAGCTGCAGCGAGCCCAGGTCGTCCACGTCGTACCAGGTGGGCAGCAGCGACAGCGGCACACCGAGGCCGGCGATGCGCGCCAGCGTCTGGGCGAGAACCTGGCTGGTGCTCCAGGCAATGCCCTGAAACAGCGCCGCGTGCGCCCGCTTCAGACCGATCAGGCAGTAGCCGCCGTCAACGGCCGGCCCGATGACGACCCGATCACCGGGCCGGCGCAGGGCGGCAATCGCCTGCCGGAGCAGTGCGGCGGGAAGCGTCGGGCTGTCGGAGTTGATCAGGCAGACGCCGCCGAAGCCGGCGGACAGCAGATCATGTGCCGCATGCAGCAGCCGCTCGCCGAGGTCGCTCCCCCGCTGGGCGAGCAGCGGGAAGTCGGACGGCAGAAGCCCGTCGAATGCCGCCTCTGCTCCTTCCGGGGTATAGATGGCGACGCCTCTTTGCGGCTGGGCACCTTGGATCACGACGGCGACGTCGGCGATGAAAGAACGGGAGATCTCTGCCGCCTCACTTGGCGTCAGCGGCGGGCACATTCGCGTTTTGCACGAACCGGCGACTGGCGCCTTGCACATGATGCCGAGCGCGATGTCGTTGTCACTCATCGAGCAGAACCGCTTCCATCGATGGTGGCCGAATGGCCAGGGGCGGCCCCAAATATAGCGCCCGGCATCTCGCCCGCCAAGCGCGCAGTTCCTTTGCAGGGGGCGCCATCCCGCACGCACAAGGCGGCCGGCTCTCCGCCATTACGTCGCCACCGACGCCATCCGTCAGGGCTTTGACCCGGCCGAAGCTTGGCGATTGGCGGGAAGTCGCAGTCTGAAAATGCAATCGTCGCTGTTCGCGCTTGCCAGGGCTTCGTTGTATTGTGCTTCTGCAGGCGGTCGTGCCTGATCACGAAACCGGCTCCCAGGACGCGGTGCGCGAAGCGAGGGCGAGGATCGTGCCGGCATCGATCGGATGGGGGGACGCATCGGCAGCATGACGGGGAACTTCAGGACAAGCGAGGTACCTTCCCGAGGATCGACATCACCGCATGACCGGCGATTGCTGGAAGACTGCGAGCGTCTTTCGAGACGTGACGGCATTCCGTGATCGCTTCAAGCAATTGATACCATTTTCCATTGATCAGGACGCATGCGTTCTGTCGCGGGGGCGGATGGAGATGATTTTCCGGGGCTTATTGATAAGTCTGTTGTGAGCTGCACCCGGTTTCCGTGGACACGGATCCGGTCATCTCGCCGCCGTCGGGCTTGAGGCAGGTGATGTCCTGGTTGTCCGTCCCCGGGATGAAGCGGCGGCTCAGGTGGGGGCTTGCCGGGCGGCCTGAAGGACCAGGGCGAGGGCCTGATCGCCGCTGCCGCAGGTCGCGGGCAGGCGGGCGAACAGGGCTTGGAAGCGGACGCCCTCGACCGCCTCCACCCGCGCACAGAGCTCGGCGAAGGAGGCGGGCAGCGCCGCCGGGTCGGGGAAATCGGCGAGGTTGCGGGCGAGGGCGGCGATATCTTGCGCCAGCGTTCCGTCCTGGATCTGAAGGTCGATCAGGGTGCTGGCGAGGCGCTGGGCGAGGATGCGGGCCGGGGCTGCGCCGGTGCGGGTGAGGTAATTGGCGAGGTTGAAGTGGCTGACGGCGGCGGCGCCGGGATCGCCGGCTGTGTATTTGTAGCGGAGCGCGGCCTCTTCATGCGCAACGGCTTGGTCGTGGTGGCCGCGCCTAGCGGCGAGGTCGGCGAGCGCCGAGAACACCGTGCCGAGGCCCACGACATCACCCTCGCGCTCGAAGCTGCGGCGGCAGGCATCGAGCAGCGCCCCGGCCTCGGCGTAGCGGCGGAGGCCAAGGAGCGCGGAATAGGCGTTGAAGCGGGTGCGGGCGCGCTCAAGCGCCGGCGCGCCGCGGGCGGCTTGGCTCGCCTCCATCGCATCGACCAGATCGAGGCACTCCGGCCAGCGCTTGAGCATCATCGCGGCTTGGCGGCCGGTATCGAGGATGACTTCGCGGACGGCCCAGGGATTGACCGACTCCTTGCCGGTGCCGGTCTCGGGAAGTTCGGCCATCGCCTGGCGCAGGCGCGCGGCCTCGGCGAGGACATCGTCCCAGCGGCCGAGCGCATTGAGCGCCTGCAGGCGCTGGGCGTCGTTGCCGAGCCTGGTCCAGGGCCCGAGGCCGGTGCGGGCGGTGAAGCCTTTCATGCGCTCGGTGAGCGCAAGCGCTTCCTGGGCGCGGCCGCTCATCAGCAGCAGGTTGAACAGCTCGCCAGCGCTGCCGGAGGCGAACCGAAACTCGCCCGCGGCTGCGCAGTCCTCGATGAGGGCGCGCAGGAGCGCCTCTGCCTCCTCGCCCCGCCCGGCCATTTGCAGCGCCTTGGCCAGCACGCCCTTGGCCGCGAGCGATCCCGCCTCACCGGCGGCCTGGCGCAGGGCGGGCAGCGCGGCGGCGAGCGTCCCGGGGGAGGAATCGCGGTTGATCACCTGTTCGAGGATCGTCACCAGCGCGTGCCAGTCGCCGGCGCGGGCGAGGTAGGGGGCGGCGGCGAGGCCGTGGGCGATGATCGTGCCGCCGGTCCCCGCAGCCTCCTGCCCCCGCGCCCAAGCGACGATCGCCCGGTGCAGCCCCGCCATCACCCGGTCGAGCGCCTGCTGGCGCGCCGGCTCCGGC